>NZ_CP084470.1:300000-400082 GCF_020405205.1 Natrinema salinisoli
TCAGAAGATGCCTGCTGACTATAGAGGATGGTTGCAGCACGATCATTTAGTTTGTTTCACGCTTAATCACACGGACCGGCCGTTCCGGCGATATGCCACGTTAGCAACTGACCGGGAGTATGGCGCGAGGCCATGTGTTACTCTCCTGACCCTCCGTGTTTCTCAACGATGCCGAGTCCGTACATCGTCAGGACTGTGTCGCCATTCTGGTTCGTAGTCGTGACCAGTATCCGCGTGTGGCCATACGCAGGGTTCTCGCCAGTGCGCTTTTCCACCAGCTCGGTCGTCACCGAGAGGGTGTCTCCGGCGTACACTGGCTGGTGCCATCGGACCTCGTCCATCCCCCGACCGCCGAGGGTTGCATTGTCGTTCATATATTCCGTCACGAGCAGGCGAGCCGATAGCGCGCAGGTTAACCACCCGCTTGCGATCAGGTCGCCGTACATCGACTCCCTCGCAGCGTCCTCGTCAACGTGGATCGGCTGCGGGTCGTAACGCTCTGCAAAGTCCAGCATCTCCACCTCAGTCACTTCGATACTCCCACAGTCGTAGGTCGCTCCCTCCTCCAGATCTTCGAAGTACCGATTGTCAGTGTCTGTCATGGACACAGGGTTTCAGAATGGACGCCGGAACAAATAGCTGAGTGAATCCAGTGGTGATTAAATCGAGTTCATAGTCGAGACGGAGAGCAGATAGCAACAACAGCCGTCTTGACCGATCCTGCCTCCTAAAATCGACTACACCGCTGTGCAAGATACGCGCTAGGTATTCAGCACGGTCTGAACATTCTGCCAGAATACGGTCAGGAACGGCTTGCGAGATACAGAGGGTGAATGCATCACGGGGTTGCCGTTCATTTCACGTCGAGACGGGTGAACCAGCCACTCACTATATCTGCATACTGATCAGCTGCCGTCAGTAGCTTCGTCAAAATCTTCTTCGTCTACTCGGGAGAATGATGTCCCGCCACATCTGCAACCATTTCGAGAACCAATCGGGACTATTTCTCCATCGTCAGTATTCATGGCCGCATATGCGTTTCCGCATCGGTCGCAGACCACGAGAAAATCTTGATCTTCCCCCATAGGTTAAGAGTTCCCAACTTCGTCAGATTACTTAAACTTTACAGGGAGCTAAACCAGTTCTGATTGAACACACCAGCTCCTGTACTAAACGGCAACTACGTGTACGAACTGATCGCGGCTCCAACACAGACCATTTCAACCCCAACTGATAATCAGCGTATGTCACGTGCGTGCCGTCGTTGGTCGTTATCGTGTGCTGGTTAGTGTCCTTCAAATGGTTGGAAGCTCAGAATCCATAGCGAGGATTGCCGAAAGGTGGGACTCTTCTCGTCCGACTTGGGCTGTTGGCTCTACCACTTGCCCCTCAAGGTCGTATTGGATGAACCCGGCCTCGGCTAACTTCGGAAGATGAACGTGTTGAAGGCTGGTCTGAATCTGTGTGACAATCTCGTCAGCAGTCTCTGCCAGTGGCATGTGATGATTGTGTTTGGCGATTGCGCTTGTAAGGTCAGTTTTCGAGACTGACTGTTGCTGATTTGCGAGTGTCGCAAGGACGATACGGCGATGCTTGTGTCCACAGACGTCAAGAACTGTGTCGAACGGGATGGGAATTTCGCTCATTACATTATCATCTTCAGAGGCCTACACGAATCACTCACACGTTTTAATGGCCAATGCGCTTTTAAACCCACTCTCAAGGGGGAGCCGATACGTCGGATAGCGTATTTCCGAGGATGTGTTTGATTCCGCGCCGGAGTCTGGATGCGACGGCCTGCGGTGTGATGCCGAGTTCGTCGCCGAGGTCTGCCATCGTCACGTCACGGGGTGTGTTGAAGTACCCTCGCTTGTACGCGAGCACCAGTGCCTCCTGCTGGGTGTCGGTGAGTGTGGTTTCAGCCTCCGAGTCGATGGGTGTGAGCGCGTGCAATTTGGTGAGCGTCGTCGAAATGCCTAAATCCCGACATTTTTCTTGACACGCCGCGATGGCACGTTGGTCGTCACCCTGAATATCGAACGTCCACTGCTCGTTGGTGCCGACCACTTTAATAGGGGTAACCCCCGTTTCTATCAGCGCGCTCAGAACGCCGTCGTACCCCATCTCCCACTCGACGCGCAACAGATGCTCGTCAACAACGGAATCGACGAACCGGATGTTCTCCACGCCCGGATGTTCGACAAACGCATTCTCGATGTCGTCAACATCAGTCCCGCGAACCCAGAAATAGGGAATCATAACATCTTTGGCCGGAATAATTCGCTCCAGTTCGACAATCACTTCCGGTAATTGTTCGAACAGGGTTCCTAAGGGGAACTGGCCGGACGGAATCGTAAACGTCGCTTCGGTAGCCATTATCGAGTCAGTCTTCCACCCCAGTAAAGTAATAGTAGCCATACAAATAATCGAAAAACGCAATTTCACATAGAGACACGCGACTGCTATCTGAAACGATAAATTCGCTCTGTACTGAGCGATCACGACCTTCGTAAATCGAGCTGGGTCTCGGCTGCATTTGCGCATTCTATTCAGCAGCGGCTGCTCATTCTGCGTAAACACTGTCAGAAACGGCGTGCTGACTACAGAGGATGTAGTCAGCGCCTCTGTTCGGCGTTTTTTTGACCTCATAGATGGTGCACCAGTCTATGGAAGAGGACATCCCTCTCGATGGCCGGACGCTTATTGGCGTTGCAAATACCGATGCTGGCGAAGTGAGTGGGGATACCCGCTTCGAGTTTGAGCAAGAGAGCCACCGGATTTACGCACACTATTCAGGTGGGGACATCGTCGATGGGCATCTCGTTGGGACGTTCGATGGTCGTGAGTGGGACATCAGGTATTCACAAATCAACTCGGAGCACGAAACTGCGAGTGGCCACTCCGTAGGTACCGTCGAACTGCTTGACGACGGTCGCGTGCGTATCGAAGACGAGTGGGAGTGGGAATCGCGGGATGGCAGTGGCGAGTCAGTGCTCGAAGAGCTCTCCTGAAACAAACCTCTGCCCTGACCGATACACGCTCTCTATGCAGGAGGTGAACCACATACCCGGCGGCTGTCAGTAGCGATGTGCCCGATAAAGAGGGTCTATACAGTATCGAATACGACACCGGTAATCTGGACTAGTGCACTACCATCGGGGCATTCGGTCACATCGAATATTCTAGCCGTGTACACCGACAACAGCGAGTTGAAGTCCCTAAGACTGACGAATTGACAGATGAGCGTGGACGCTACTTTCCGGATGCCGAACGGGGCTGAGCCAAGAGCGATCAATCAATAAGGGTTGTAACCACGAGTACCCACTAAATCATGGACTGGTCCGTGGTAGGACGAAGAAATGAGTCCTCCACGAGTCCGTCCAGATAGTCGTTGATGCCCTCCGCGATGAGTTGCCGTCGCTTGGCGAGGAACTCCTCGTAGTTCTCAATTTTCCAGAGCTGTTCATCTAGCGGAATAAACGCGGGTTCCAGCGCACCTAGATGATTCTCGCGGACGGTTGGGAGATACTCAGTCGGTCGTGAATCGAATATGTCAAGGTATCCCGATTAGGTGAGTGGGACACGGTTCGCGACTTCATTCACACGCTTCCTGTCGTGGTGGTTGTTCCCCGAATCGTATCCTGTCCGTTCTAACTGGGCTCGCGGGAAGATATGATGGCTTTGAATTGCGTAACGATCTCCACCGTTACAATCCAAACCTTGCAACTGAGCCGGTATGTATGACACATCTTTGTCAATAATAATTAAGTAAGAGGCTACACTTCAGAAAGATGATGTTCTCTAATAACCAAACCGACCAACCTGAACTGCAATCGGTACCGACACCCGCTGTGGCGACCACCGCAGCGGAGGAGGTGGGCCGATGAGCTCGCCAGAGCAGATGTCCGATGGCGACATCGACCATGCGACCGAGACGGCACAGGCGTACCTGGCGGAGCTCGAGGATGCGATGCGCCGGGAGGATGCCGCCGCTGCGGCGGAGATGTTCTGTGAGTCGAGCTACTGGCGCGACCTGGTCGCGTTTACCTGGAACATCAAGACGGTGGAGAATCCCAGTGGCGTCGAGGACATGCTCGAGGAGACACTCGCGCACATCGGTCCGTCGGACTTCGAGCTTAGCGAGCCGGCGGAGGAGGAGGATGGGATCATCACCGCCTGGTTCACCTTCGAGACCGAGGTGGGTCGTGGTGAGGGTGTCGTCCGGCTGAAAGATGGCGGTGCGTGGACCTTCCTGACCGCACTGACGGAGCTGAAGGGGCATGAGGAGCCCAAGGGCAGAGACCGACCGATAGGCGCAGAGGCAGTTGCGGACCCAGACCGCAAAACGTGGACAGAGCGCCGTGAGGAGGAGCTGGAGAACCTGGGGTACACCGAACAGCCGCACACCGTGATCGTCGGTGGGGGACAGGGCGGCATCGCACTCGGTGCACGGCTCCGCCAGCTCGGCGTGCCCACGATCATCGTCGAGAAGAACGACCGGCCGGGCGACTCCTGGCGCAACCGGTACAAGGGGCTCGCGCTGCACGACCCCGTCTGGTACGACCACCTCCCGTATATCAAGTTCCCCGACAACTGGCCGGTGTTCTCACCGAAGGACAAGCTCGGCGATTGGCTGGAAATGTACACGCAGGTGATGGAGCTGAACTACTGGTCGAAGACCGAGGCCACCAGTGCACAGTACGACGAGGAGACGGGCACTTGGGAGGTCGAGGTCAACCGCGACGGTGAGGAGCTCGTGCTGCGCCCACAAGAGCTCGTGATGGCGACGGGCATGAGCGGCAAGCCCAACGTACCCGACCTCTCCGGCGAGGAGCGCTTCAGCGGCGAGGTACACCACTCATCCGAGCACCCCGGCCCCGACGAGGAGTATGAGGGCAAGTCCGTGGTAGTGGTGGGCTCGAACAACTCAGCCCACGACATCTGTGAGGGGCTCTGGGAGGTCGGCGCGGACGTGACGATGGTGCAGCGGTCATCGACGTGCGTCGTCAAGAGGGACTCAATGCTGGAGCACGCACTCGGTGATCTGTACTCCGAGCAGGCCGTCGAGAACGGCATCAACACCCACCGGGCGGACATGATCTTCGCATCCGTCCCGTACCGCATCATGCATGAGTTCGAAAAACCCAAGTATGACACGATCAGAGAGATCGACGCCGACTTTTACGAGGCGCTCGAGGACACCGGATTCATGATCGACTTTGGTCCCGACGACTCGGGGCTGTTCATGAAGTACCTCCGCCGTGGCTCGGGCTACTACATCGACACCGGCGCCAGTCAGCTCATTATCGACGGTGAGGTCGAGGTGGCCCGTGGGCAGGTGACCGAGTTCACCGAGGATGCGATCCTGCTGGAGGATGGCACCGAACTCCCCGCCGACCTTGTCGTGTACGCCACGGGGTACGGCTCGATGAACGGCTGGGTGGCCGGCCTGATGGATGAGGAGACGGCGCGGCAGGCGGGGAAGGTCTGGGGGCTCGGCTCAGACACGCCCAAAGACCCCGGACCGTGGGAGGGCGAGCAGCGCAACATGTGGAAGCCGACGCAGGTGGAACAACTGTGGTTCCACGGTGGCAACCTGCACCAGTCACGCCACTACTCGCTGTATCTGGCGCTGCAGCTGAAGGCACGCTATGAGGAGATCCCCACGCCGGTGTACGGCAGGCAGGAAGTCCACCACGAGGGGATCTAGCGGCCGCTCTCCCAAGGACGGTCGCCTGACAGGCGATACCCCTTCGGAGATCGGATGGCTGGTCGGCATCACCTCAAGTGGTGCTCGCCGTCCGCACTCACCGGCCGAACTGCGCCGCAGGTGGTGTGTCCATCGCAAGCACGTGCGCCCCGACCAGATCCATCTCCACCTCGAGGTGGGCCGCCAGTGAGATCAGCTCCTCACGGGCGGCCCAGCTCACACACGCATCGGCACCGATCCGTTCGTTCGAGCGCTCGCCTTAGCCCCGCTCGTCGAGTTCGGCAGCGACCCCGAACTCGAACGTGTTCGTCGCGAACTCGACCGCGCCGAGAAACTGGAGGCGTCGGAATGACCGCCTCAATCACCGTCGGCGGTCTCATCGACGAACCGTCGCGCCGTGTCGATTACTTTGGGATCACCCCAAGGGCCTCGACGAGCGGTTCCATCTCACCGAGCCGGCCACGGCGAATACCGTGATCAACCACAACGTGATCGAGGAGATCTCCAGCGCCGAGACGATCCTGTCGGAAGCCGTTAAGATCGACGGAGACGGGAGTGGCCTGACGTTCCGGGCGAACAAGTTCCTCGTCGCGATCGGTCTCAATAATAAAAACGGTACTGATGACGGGAGTCGAGAACTATCCAGTGATCGACGCAAAAACAACTGGTGGGGAAGTGTGGACGGTCCTGAGGAAGCAACGTTCAATCAGGACGCTGATGAGGACGGTCGCAGTGATGTTATCGGGAATGCCACGGTCAAGCCGTTCCTCCGCAATCCTCCAGGTAAGGAGAGGCAGGGCAAGGGCAACGGAAACTAAACAAGTAACAATATTTTATATGATTGAGTTGCTCCGATTGTGTCTCAAACACGTTATGACTCGTTACAGCAACGATTTTACCCGTAATTTGTTGGATGTACCCTCTGTACTGACCGATCCAATCTGATCGAATTGGGAGAGAATTCTGTGGGAGATACGCGCTTTGTATTCAGCACGACTCGCTGAACATCATCTGAAACTGGCACGATCCTCAACGGTATCTCCGCAGATCTACTTACAACCATATCAGGGCCGAATGATACGTAATTTACCACATCTGTCTCTACTACTCACACGTGCCGTCTTGGAAACCCCCCTTTCAGACATATCCTCAATTAACGTTAGAACTAACAAGCAAGCTAACGTTGGTGGGAGCAATGCCGAAGCGAACCACGACGAGGGTCTCCCAGAACAGTAACGGCCAGTACCAAGTGACGATCCCGAAGGCGATGGGCGACGCTCTCGACCTTGCTGGCGAGGACGTCGAGTGGGATATCGTCTCGTCAACGAAACTCGCCCTCGAGAAAGCTGATGAGTAGGGCTGCTGCGTTCATCCGCAAGTCACAAGGGAGCGACGACGACGTCTCCCTCGAGTTGCAGCGCAAACGTGTCCCGGAGCTCGCGGAGAGACTGGCCGATGAGGTCGACGTGATCGACCTCGGTGTTCACACCGGATTCAGCGTGCACATGAAGGGCGCCACCGAGGAACGGATCGACGCGAACCCGGAGGTAGAGACATTACTCGAGACACTCCACGGCGGTGAATACGACTACCTCGTCGCGTGGGATGATACTCGCTTGGCTCGTGACCAATTCTACTGGGAACTAAAACGGGCGGCTGTCCTCGGCGACTGTCTGTTCGAGTTTGTCGAGGACCCACCGGAGGACGAACTCACCTTCCGAGTCCAAAGAGCCGTCGAGAGCGATGTCAAACGCCGGGAGATAAAGAAATCGCAGGCCGCGATGGATGCCCGTGAACAGCGTGGGGACGACCACGGACGTCCGCCCTTCGGCCTCTGCTACGACGAGGACGGCAGACGGTGGATCCCCGATCGCGAGAGTGGGGAGTTCGCGACTGCCCTCGAAGTGATCCGACTTCGAGAAACTGGCCGTTCCTGGAGAGACATTGGTGACGAAACGGGTGTGAACCGATCAACCGCCCGTGGAATCTACAATCGGCGAGACCGCTATCTCGAAGAAGCCGAAACCGGAATGGTAGCATGATCAGCGATTTGCTCAAGTGGCCTCTCGAGTCAAGGTCAACCCCTAGGCAACCAAAAACGACACCGGAAGGGAATACTCCTCCCGGTGGCCGATCGAAGCGAGCGGTGTCGTGCGGGACTGTCGTTCGCTGCGTCTTGTCGCCGGTCGCGCCCTTACCATGAACGCGGGTAGATGTTGGTGGGTGCCTCTGGCCATCGACCAGCACAACATGGTCTAATCCGAGAGCAAATAGGACTGCTACTTGCATGAGACTATGACACTCAGCACGATACTATGAAAAACCGTGTACTATTACGGTTTGGCCTATTTCGAGGTCGGTCGTTTATGCCCAGGGTGTCTGTAAACGGGGTTTCCCAGACAGTCCCGTAGGAGACAACAGTTACTAATAAATTCCGCGTGCCGTTGAGCTAATTAGGCCAGTAAGTACACATGCGGACATACCGCTGAGTTACCTTGTCAACAATACCTACACCCGTGTATTTATACTGAGCTAAACGCGCATAGGACACATGACCGGGAGTGGCACTGTCGAACGAATTTTTATCGCACCTGAAGCCGAAGCGGAGATGGAAGAACAGACCGACGTTGAAGCAGTTGCCGGAAGAGGTCTTCGAGGTGATCGCTACTTTAGCGAGATTGAGACGGGAACCTTCGTCGAGTGGGAGCCAGATGAAGAACGCCACGATGGGTATGACCTCACGTTGATCGAGCAGGAGGCTGTCACAGCAATCGAACGTGAAGCGGGAATCGAACTCGCACCAGGAGAACACCGACGAAACATCGAAACCCGCGATGTCGCACTCAATCATCTCGTTGGGCAACGATTCCGAGTCGGTGACGCCATCTGTCGAGGGGATCGACTGTGTGAACCGTGTAATCATCTGCAGCGCATCACTCAGGACGGCGTATTGCAGGCACTCACTCACCGCGGTGGACTCCGAGCGAACATTCTCGAAGATGGAATTATTCGCCCCGGAGACGTTATCGAACCGCTCGAATAATCTGCGTTCTCTCGTTTAGAAACAGTTCGCATTCCCGCTTGCGGCTGTCACATCTGGTGGACAATCGACCCGCTTGCGGATCGGAATGGTTGGGAGGAAAGGGAAACGTGCGTCTATGGTAGCGCCTTCTGGAGGTCCTCGCAGAGGTCATCGGCGTCTTCGAGGCCAACGGATACCCGGACCAACGTCTCGGAAATCTTCGCTGAACCCTCACTTCGACTGAATTCGTCGGGGATCATTAGTGAGGGGACCTCAATAAGGCTCTCGGCCCCACCGAGACTTGCTCCCGGCGTGAATACCTCGAGTCCCTCGATGAATGCCTCAAGTTCGATGAGTGTGCCATCAAACTCGAAGGACAGCATCCCGCTGTACCCCGACATCTGCTCACTCGCAAGATCGTGTTGCGGGTGGCTCTCAAGACCCGGATAGTAGACACGAGCGACCCGATCGTGGCTTTCGAGGAATCGGGCAACTGCCATTGCGTTCTTTTCGTGATGTTCCATCCGAGCGGGCAGCGTCTTGATGCCTCGCGCAACGAGGTAGCAGTCGAACGGCGAAAGTATATTCCCAAACCCAACCCGCTGCGCGAACGCTAATTCCTCGAAAACCCCACTGTCGTCGGTGATAACGGCACCGCCGATCGAGTCGGAGTGTCCATTGAGATACTTGGTGGTGCTGTGAACGGCGATGTCAGCACCCAGTTCGAGTGGGGCTTGGTAGTACGGACTCGCAAAGGTACTGTCCACGCCGAATAGAGCATCATGGTCATCGGCGATGGCGGCTATCGTTTGGATATCGCACAACCTCATCAAGGGGTTCGACGGTGTTTCTGCCCAGATCAAGTCAGTGTCCGCGTTGACTGCACCGGCGACGTTGTTGGGGTCACGGACGTCAACAAAGTCGATGTCAACGCCGAGATGTCCAGCCATGTGTTCTGTGAGCAGTTTTTCGGTTCCGCTATAGATGGTGTCGGAGGAGACAACGTGACCTCCCGGAGGGACCACTGACAGCATCGTCGTCGATGTGGCGGCCATTCCGGAGGCGAACACCAACCCATGTTCACCGCCTTCGAGGCGGGCTAACTGCTCTTCAAGGGCTGCCCGCGTCGGATTGCTCTCGCGCGAATAGTCGTGTTCATTAGCGTCCTCCCCGCTGGCCCACTCGAACGTAGTCGAAAGGTGGATCGGCGGGACGACGTCGTTCGTTCCATCTCTGTGAGGTTGCGTTTCGGTTTCAGCTGCACCGACTGCAATGGTTGCGAATCGATTTCTGTCGGACTGGCTATTGTGTCGTGTCATCAGATACTCACCACGGGACCCACTTGGACCCGATTTAGAGGGGTGTTCATAGGAATGTTCCCAATTTCGAAGGATAGGTGTGAAGTTCCCGGCGATGGTGGCCAGAAACCCGAACCCAACTCGGGCGCGGGTCAGCGAGTTGTCGGTTGCTAACCGTTGTCTGCTCTCAGGGAAAGCGTCTCGTTTGCGTGGACTAGTGAACAGTCCTTACTCTGTACTTACCGCTGACTCGAGTTCGATTCTACGAGTCTGTTCTGATTCTCGGACACAGCACTTTTGGTACTTACAGATGCGTAGTGAGCAGTAGTTTCACTATAACAAGTGTATAATGAATAATATTTCACCAGAGTCTTGTGAACATAATCGCTGGACGACATCGTTATCTGTGTCCCATGCTTGGATCCTGTGAGCGTTCGGGGCGTGCTCACCGCCCTGATCCCTCTATCCATCATGGAAGCCAATCACCCCTCCACTGATGCATCGGCCACATTCGAACACGAACTCAAGGAACTAATCATCTCGGCGTATGGCCGTGGAGTCACCATCGAAGATATGTGGGAGTTTCCCGGACCTGTTTCCGATGCCCCGAATTGGCGAGTCACGATCGAAAAAGTGCCGCCTGCTGAGCGGACATACGATCCATCGCTGCTCGAAGAGTAATCAGGAAGCCGGACGGATAACCCGAACCGATCGACAGCATACATGGAGTGTTAGTTTTCTAGTACTATAAGTGGACAATAAGATTTATAGTGATCGTTCACACACGTGGTGCCATACGTACTCTGCTGAAGTTGGTGCGCGAGGAAGTGTTGGAGAAAACGCCGTGTAGGTACAGTACCAGCAGATAACCATGATGCCAAAAACCGGAAACCCGAACCAGCCCGACGATGAGCGCCGCGATATTACTCCGACGCAGTTTTTTACGGCCTTTTCGAACGAACGTCGGCAGCACGCAGTGGCATATCTGGCGCAAAAACCGGCAGCCGTCCGGCTCGGCGATCTGGCCGAGTACATCGCGATCAAAGAAGGCGAACCGACGTACGAACGGTACGAGCGCGTTCTCACCGACTTGGCGCACTGTCACCTGCCGCATCTCCATGATGCGGGACTCGTTCGATACAACACGGACGAGGAACAGGTGGAATTAGTCGTCAAGCGAAATATGGTTGCGCCGTATCTGGAACTTGCCGGTCACGCTGACGCATAGACGACTACCCTACAGTTTTTCGCGAGACGTTCCTGTGTGGTGACGATAGTAACTTGTCAGAACGTAGTTTATACTGCTGGTAGTGT
The DNA here is from genome assembly GCF_020405205.1 of Natrinema salinisoli. Taxonomy (NCBI): domain Archaea; kingdom Methanobacteriati; phylum Methanobacteriota; class Halobacteria; order Halobacteriales; family Natrialbaceae; genus Natrinema; species Natrinema salinisoli. Next base: position 311,345 of record NZ_CP084470.1, read on the forward strand.
GAACGAGAATGTTGCTCCCTCACCGGGTTCAGAATCGACCCAAATCTCCCCGTCGTGACGTTCAATAATCCGTTCGCAGACTGCGAGACCAATTCCCGTGCCAACGTAGTCCTCACCCCCATGTAACCCCTCAAAGACTTTGAAGATGCGGTCGTGGTCCTCTGGATCGATGCCGATCCCGTTGTCGGTGACAGACACGATCCAGTCCGCTCCGTTCTGCTCGGCAGAGACATGCACCTGTGGTTGCTCCTCACCACTGAATTGAATCGCATTCGATAACAGATTCTGAAACACCTGTTGTAACTGTCCCTCGTCACCCTTGACACGGGGAAGGGATTCAGCGGTGATTTCGGTATCGGTCTCTTCGATTTTCATCTGAAGGTTTTTACGAACGTCGTCCAGAACAGTGTCGAGATCGACCGGCTCAAACTCATCTCCCCGTGTCTCAATTCGGGAATACTGGAGCAGCCCATCGATCATCCTCCGCATCCGCTCAGACCCGTCAACGGCGAACTCAAGGAATTCTTCAGCTTCCTCGTTCAGTTCGTCACCGTATCGGCTCTCTATCAGTTGCAGGTAACTTGAGACCATTCGCAAGGGTTCCTGCAGGTCGTGCGAGGCTGCGTATGCGAATTGCTCCAAGCGCTCGTTCGATTCCTCGAGATCGGCGACTAATTGTTCGAGGTCCTCTTGATACTGCTTGCGCTCAGTGATGTCTTGGGATATTGCGATAATCGAGTCTACCTCTCCATCGTCATCAGACAACGGATGTGTTCGAAATTCAAATATCCGCCCTTGGAATTCCAGTTCAAACGTGGTTGGCTCACCATTGAGTGTTGCACGATAGTTCGATTCAATAACCTCTAAAACTTCATCTGAATAGATATCCTGTACCCGTTCACCTCGAAAATTACTGGCGCTGATACCGATCTTCTCAAATCCTTTACCTGCAATGAGAATGTGTCGCAACTCATCGTCCAGTAGTGCAACTGCCCCGTTCGGGAAGTTCTCCGTCACGGTGCGGTATCGCTGTTCGGATTCTTCAAGGCGGTCTACTGTTTCTTCGAGTTCTGTTTGAGTTTGCTGGAGTTCCTGATTGCGCTGTTCGAGAGTATATTCCCGTGTTTTGGCCCGTGCATCGTGGATACCTGCACCGAAGCCAGCAAGTGCAGCAAGTGCTGGGAGGATAAGGAAGTTAGCCGCTGGATCATTGAGGGAGTCAATAAGTTCTATGAAAATGAGGATGCCAATCATTACCCCAATACCACGGAAGCACCAGATGGCAATGCTGCGAAAAAACTCAGGATGAATCTCAGTCTGCGGCAGGCGATGGCCACCATAGAGGAGGACAATGCCAGCCCCACCGACCAAGATGGAAATGGTCAAGCTTTCTGTGAATGCCGTGTCTCCAGCGACTTGGATGAACGGCCAAATAACACCAATTGAAGTGTACGCTCCCCCCAGAGCTAAAATAGCATGTCGTCCATCAACGTCAGAGAAAATTTGAGTCACAGGCTCCATCCCCTCCTAAGAATACCGCCAATCAATTAGTGGTTCTGAATCGGGTATGAGGCAGCCCTGTTTACTGTGGTGATTCCTTTTCAGCATTCAATGTAGAGTTCGGCTCTGTTGAAATCCTCTTCTTTAGATACCTTATGTGGGAAAACTACTGCTCACTATACGTACGAACCGAACACAGAAAGTTATGTCAGATACCGGTTGGGTTAGCTGAGTTGTGCTAGATACACAGCGCGAATGTTAATCACCAGCTCACGAGGTCGGCTCAGTGAGGGCTCGATCCGCGAGGGGATCTATCGACTCACGAAACCGTGTGAGATCGGTGAATGCCCACACGATAAGGATCCAAAGACATGCGAATACCGCGACCACAGCCAACGGTCTGGCTGTCCATCGTCGCGGTCCTCGCATGGGATTCGACGTGGATCGATCACTCACCACTTGCGGACTGGATCTCCACAGGAGGTCGTCTCCGAACGAGCAAACGTCTCCGGCGACATCCTCGACCAGCACTACGACGAACGGACCGATCGCGAGAAGATGGAAATTCGTCGCGAGTTCCTGGAGGGGGTGTAACCAATGATGGACTCCACTCCACGTAGAAACAGTGTGCGTTCTACCATAGCCTCGGCAGGCATCCGTATCGATCAAGCCCCGGCGTATACATCAGTATTCGTGGGGCGGTCAGTCAAGCGGGAGATGTGCCGGCGGTACGCGCTCCGATAGAGTAGACGGTACTGACGAGAAAGCCAACGCCGCCCAGAATCACAAGTGCCGCTGCAATAGTAACAACAAAACCATTCATGGTGACACCGAGGCCAAATCCAAGGGTCGTCACTCCGGCTGTAATTGCGGGAATCTTCTCATGGAGACTCACGGCACCGAGAGTGGCAACACCCGCAATAGCAGTCAGGATAACGCCTGCTTCTTGACCAAATTTTGGTTCACAAGCCGAGCGACACCGCGTTCGACTCGACGACGCAGCTGGCCGTCTTCCATCGGGGCTGGACGGCCGGCCACGACGCCGACGAGGAGGACGAGTGATGCAGCAGACACTCATCGGCTGTGCGTTCTACGACGCTCTGCCCGGCACCGAGACTGGTGAGGCCCATACCTGGGGGCAGGACGTCATTGAGAGGGATATCCGTTCTTGGCGACAGCCGTGACTCAAGAAGTCTGCTACCGATGGTCTGAGCGAAGAGTGAGAAGACCGTATTTCAGGCGTTGACCGTGGTCCGTACCTCAACCGCACCGGTTCCGCGTACCACGACGTCGTATCCTGCGTACTCGAAGGAGATTTTGTTGACAGCAGGCTCAGCTCGAGAAGTGAACAACGCGTTCAGCGCGTCTGGATTGATTGCGTCATAGAGTGGGGGCAGTTCAACCATATCCAGACCAGACGCTTCTGACACCGCCGAAACAACCGCATAGACAGGTGTATTCTCGGTGTCCTGCACCCATTCAGCGGTAGCAGATAGAGTCAGTTTAGCTGAAGAGTCATCCGTATTAACCTGTGTGCCCATCTTTCCCATGGATCCTGAACTCCAATACTCCGATATAAAAGGATTTCCAAACTCTGTTGAAGGAGTCACGGTCTTTCATGTTTGACGGGACGCTGTCATCCCCATTCTTATGTCGCTGACTATCAGGAGGAATTATATGTACGATCTGACCGGTTTCCAGCGTGATCTGTTGTACGTGGTTGCGGAACTGGAGGAGCCGCACGGCCTGGCTATCAAAGAAGCCGACCGTGCCGATCGAGAACGACGCTCGTCGTGGCATCACCCAGCAATAGCAGCGCCAGGAGGAAGAAAACCAGCGTGAGGTGAAACCGGTCGTCGCCGCATCGAACGAGTCGACGGCTCCCAGCACGAATAGTAGTGTAACGCTGAGGAGACTCAAGACGACGTACGGCATCGACCGGGTCAGCCACAGGACGAGCGCCGAGAGGAACACCGCCAGCGTCCGTTGCCCTTCGACGGACAACGATGGCAGTGGGTCGAGTGTCGTTCCGACGACAAGGATACCGGCGGCCATTAGCAGTCCGGCCGTTTACCATGACGCTATCGATGACTCCAGCACCGACTGCTTTCCTACCCGATCTCTCATCACTCGGACCGTTGCCGCTCCCGCCCATGAATCTGATGACACCACACTAGGACCGAATTTGAACCGGCAGCACCTATTCAATTAGAACCAGTTGAAGAACGAAGGCGTTCGAAATTGAGAGGTTAGCTCTTCACCAAGAAATAATCATTATAATTCAGGCCACGCAGAAATAAGGGTACAAACATACACTTTTGTTGGTGGGCAGGAGACGAGCGACCACAAATGGACGAGGACGCGCTCGAGTATCATAAGACAGATCCACCAGGGAAGATCGAAATATCGACGACGAAATCGACGAACACGCAACGGGACCTCTCGCTGGCGTACTCTCCGGGCGTTGCCGCCCCGTGTCGCGAGATTGCCGCGGAACCGGATGACGCCTACCAGTACACGACAAAGGGAAACCTCGTGGGCGTGATCTCGAACGGGTCGGCCGTCCTCGGACTGGGTGATATCGGCGCTCAGGCCTCGAAACCAGTCATGGAGGGGAAGGGCGTCCTGTTTAAACGATTCGCCGACATCGACGTCTTCGACATCGAACTCGATCTCGACGATCCGGACGCGTTCGTCGAGTCGGTCGCGGCGATGGAGTCGACCTTCGGCGGAATCAACCTCGAGGACATCGCGGCACCGGACTGTTTCGAAATCGAGGAGCGCCTCCGCGACCGACTATCGGTTCCCGTGTTTCACGACGATCAGCACGGCACCGCCATCATCTCCGGCGCTGCTCTCCTCAACGCCGCGGAGATTGTCGGCAAGGATCTCGCAGACCTCGAGGTTGCGTTCGCCGGTGCAGGTGCCGCCGCGGTCGCAACCGCGAAGTTCTACGTCTCGCTGGGCGTCCCCCGAGAAAATATCACTATGTGTGATATCGACGGTATTTTGACGACGGAACGGGCGGAATCCGGCGAGCTGAACGAGTACAACCGGCAGTTCGCTCGGAACGGACCCGATGGCGATGTCGCGGACGCGATGGAGGATGCAGACGCGTTCGTCGGACTCTCTGCCGGCGGTATCGTCAGCCAAGAGATGGTCCGATCAATGGCCGACGATCCAATCGTCTTCGCGATGGCAAATCCCGAGCCGGAGATCGGCTACGAGGAAGCCAAGGCGGCCCGCGACGATACCGTCATCATGGCGACCGGTCGGTCGGACTACCCCAACCAGGTCAACAACGTCCTCGGATTCCCCTTCATATTCCGCGGTGCGCTCGATGTCCGTACCACTGAGATCAACGAGGAGATGAAGATCGCGGCGGCCCATGCGCTGGCAGATCTGGCCAAGCAGGATGTCCCCGATTCGGTAGTCAAAGCCTACGGCGATCAGCCGCTACAGTTCGGCCCGGACTATATCATACCCAAACCTCTCGACACTCGCGTCCTCTTCGAGGTCGCACCCGCGGTCGCACAGGCGGCGATCGAGTCAGGCGCGGCTCGCATCGAACTCGACGTTGACGAGTACGTCGAACGCCTCGAGGCCCGCCTCGGTAAATCTCGTGAGATGATGCGCGTCGTGCTCAACAAGGCCAAGTCCGATCCCAAACGGATTGCGCTAGCCGAGGGGACCGACGAGACGATCGTCCGTGCGGCAGCCCAAATCGAAGAGCGCGGAATCGCGAAGCCGGTCCTGATCGGCGACGAAAACGAGATTCATAGTACGGTCGTGAACCTCGGCCTGGAGTTCGACCCGGACATCGTCGACCCCGCTGGCGGGGAGTGTGAGGCGTACGCCGACCACCTCTACGAGCGACGACAGCGCGACGGTATCACCCAACGTGAGGCCGAATCACTGATCCGCGACGACACCAACTATTTCGGCAGCGTCATGGTTGATCGCGGCGACGTCGACGCGATGCTCACCGGATTGACGAACCACTATCCGTCGGCGCTCCGCCCGCCGCTACAAGTCGTCGGAACGGCCGACGACGCCGAGTACGCCGCCGGCGTCTACATGCTCACGTTCAAGAATCGCGTGATCTTCGTCGCTGACGCCACGGTCAACCAGGCTCCCGACGAAGACGTCCTCGAGGAGGTTACCCGCCACACCGCCGAATTGGCCCGTCGATTTGACGTTGAACCGCGCGCCGCCTTACTCTCGTACTCCGATTTCGGTAGCGTCGACAATGAAGGTACCCGCAAACCTAGCGAAGCGGCCCGCCGCCTACGTGAGGACTCCGACATCGACTTCCCCGTCGACGGTGAGATGCAAGCCGACACCGCCGTCCTTGAGGAGATGCTGACCGACACCTACGAGTTCACCGAGTTAGAACGGCCCGCGAACGTGCTGATCTTCCCGAATCTCGAGGCGGGCAACATCGGCTACAAGCTACTCCAGCGCCTCGGTGGGGCCGACGCCATCGGCCCGATGCTAGTCGGGATGGATAAGCCGGTCCACGTGCTCCAGCGCGGTGACGAGGTCAAGGATATTGTCAACCTCGCGGCCGTTGCAACGGTCGACGCCCAAGATAGCCATTCGTGAGCGGTTAAATCGATTCCTCGGTACGATCCTACTGGAATTGTCCTCCCGGTAAGTGAGCACATCCTCGATCAGCGGGTGAGTGTCCGGCAATAGGTCCTCACAAAGCGGTACGTCATCCACGACGGCGAAGTCCTCCACGCGGATCTCAGTTCCCTCGAGTCGATCGACGTGTAGCGTTGTTCTCCCCCAGCAGGGGGTGCGGGGCGACACAGCACAAGCATCGCCTCGTGAGGTGATTGAATCATGGGATACCGCGCACTTGTTGCGTACGAACGTACCGATGACCAGTACCCACTCTATTACTCTCACTGGGGTGCTGCAGACCTGAAACTGAAGTACCGCATCACGGCCGAAACCCCGTTTGGTGGCGAGGGCACCGATTCCAAGTGGACGAAACTGCTACTGGCAGAACTGGCGGATGGCCTCGAGGCAGTCGGTCGGTGAGGCAGTCCAAGAGATCCGCGACCGAACCTCGAGGAACGCCGAGCGGGTGTGATACAAAAGGCCAAAGGGACGATTCTGGCTGATTGGTAATCGGAGGCGCATTGATAACCCCCGAGACGAACATATTCACTGTCGCGCTCCCCCTGCGCGACACAGATCCGATCAGCATCCACCCGTGACATCCACCTACCACGCCCGGCGGCCATCCCCTTTGTGCCCATCCGGGCGGGTTTGAGGTATTCTTCGAACACGCTAGTACGGCGCTCCTCGCGCTCGTTAGTGGACGTCCTCCAGCCACGTCTGTAGATCGCTATCGACAACATCGTCGATCGTGACCCCATACTCGCTTGCTCGATCGCGGGCTACTATCCACGCCTGTCGCGCCTGATCGGGATCACGCTCTCGGAGGAACTCGTGATAGGCCACGAGAGCTTTTATGATGAGTACCTCATCGGGCGACGGCGTCGGCATACACTCCGACTAACGACTAACAATATAAAACAATCGAATTACATGTTCGCTTCGTAATCTCGAGCGCGTCGACGGCCTCGCGCGGCCCGACGTCGTGCTCGCCGTCGACGGCTTCCTCACCGACGAGTTCGGCGGGACGAATTTCCCACTCATTCACGCGGTGTTGCAGGAGCCGCGGATCGTCCCAACGCCACGGCTCATCTGTGACTATGCCCGGAACAGCCATATGACGAACGATGAAGCCAAACGCTGTTAGCAACAATTAGTCCACACCGGAACTGGGGAACAGCCCCTATGTTGCCCAGCTGCGATACTTCCTCGACTGGTCATTTTCCAATTCACCTCGGTCATCTCCGCAATTTCGATGGCGGGACCATTCCCCGTACCGTCATCGATGATCAGAGTTACTTCCAGGCAGTCTGTGAGTACGAGAACGTCTGGGAATAATCTCTGATCGCCAAGACAACTCCCCAACCCGACTGAATTTGCATCATCGCGAGCGTCGCGAAGTCCACTACCTCTTGCCGAAGCCATCTGGTCAAGGAGCTTCTCCACGAGCAGTTCGCTGAGCCTGAGGAAGCCGTCGCCCCGAATGGTGGCCGAACCGACGATGTCCGTGACAGGCTAGTCGTCGATGACCCACAACCATAGGACGACTTCGAGTCCAAAATGCAGGTGACGAATCTTCGGGAAGAGTGAACCCTGTCCGCGAATCCGGTCGAGTCGGACAGAGTCACCCCAATCTCACCCTCAAGCACCGTCGAAAGGACTAGATTGCCAGCCGTTCTTGTTCGGGATGCAGAATTTACTGCCACGGACTAGGTGTCCACTGACAAGCCCGCGACTTTGGTCGTGGGTAGCTGACATACCCAGTTGCTCCTATCAATACCGTCATGACCGAGGCCGCCGAAGTGGCTGAGAGCCATGGGAGCAGCGCGCAATCGACAGTGGCGGCTCACGGAACGACCGACCGGCGAACCGACGGCCGACAATTTTGAACTGACTGACGACCCGATCCCAGAGCCGGGACCGAAGGAGGTGCTCGTCCGGACCGAATACCTCTCCGTCGATCCGTACATGCGCGGTCGGATGCGCGACAGCCAATCCTACGCCGACCCGTGGCCCGTCGGCGAGCCAATGCGAGCACGGGCCGTCGGCACGGTCGTCGAATCGAACCACGCCGCGTTCGAGGCCGGCGACACCGTCTTGGGCAACCTGTACTGGGCCGAGTACGCGGTCGTCGACGGCACCGACCTCGAGACGGTCGACACGGGAACGGCGCCGGTCCCGACGGCGCTCCACGTCCTCGGGATGCCCGGCCGGACCGCCTACGTCGGCACCGTCGACATTGGCGAGGTCGAACCCGGCGATACGGTCGTCGTCTCCGCCGCAGCTGGCGCAGTCGGCTCCGTCGCCGGCCAGATCGCTCGGATTGCCGGCTGCCGCGTGGTCGGGATCACGGGCCAGGACGAGAAGGCCGACTGGCTCACCGACGACCTCGGCTTCGACGCGGCGATCAACTACCGAACGACCGACGACCTCTCGGCGGCGGTCGCCGACGCCTGCTCGCGCGGCGTCGACCTCTACTTCGAGAACGTCGGTGGGGAGGTGACCGACGCCGTCATGGACCACCTTGTCGACCACTCTCGAGTGGCCGTCTGCGGGAAGATCGCCCTCTACAACGCGGAAGAAGGCGACGACCGGCTACGCGGTCCGCGACGCCTCCACCAGCGGACCCGCACTCGCGTTGAGGGGTTTATCGTCAGCGATCACGCCGATCGGTTCGACCACATCAATGCTCGGCTCCGGCGGTGGGTCGAGGAGGACCGGCTCCAGTATCGAGAGACGGTCACCGACGGCATCGAAAACGCTGCCGATGCGTTCCTGGGGCTGTTCGACGGGACGAATATCGGGAAACAACTTGTCCGGATCGACGCGGAGTGAGCCCGCTGGGGACCCCCTCGAGCGAGTACGAACGGGCCTCGAGTCGAGCACCTCCTGTACGATCATGACGGAAGCTACTGCTCAGCACCGCCAAATGGCGTCAAAAACGTAATTGACAGCTGCTACCGATCTCCCTTCTACGAGATAATCGCGAATGCGCCGCCCCTGGGGATAGGTGAACGTGACCGTCCCGTGGAGGACCGACGGGGTCGAGAGCGGTTCTGACGGATTCCATAGTGAGAAGTAAGTATGGCCGCCGGAAGTGACTAGCCCGAGATTCCCGATGAGATGTCCCCTGAAGAGGCGCGGCAGTATCCTATCCGGTTCCTCGGACGACAAGACCTCGACGAGCACGAGGAAATCTACAACGAACTTGCGACTGAATAGGGCCCAGTCTGGTAGTCTCGGGGTGTCCGTTCATCCTTCGATACAATGTTTGTCTTCCCCGAGATGTGTCTTTAGAGAAAGCATCTCACGGGAGTGTGAGCACAGACCTGAGGTTCAAATACCATCCCGGTTGAAATTCTGAGCCAATCGATGAGCAATCACTACGCCGACTTCGAGGAACTGCGGCCGACCGGTGAGGCGTCCCACATTCCGGATGAACAAGGGTGTGATGCCGATCCCGAACGGCAACGCGTCTCGACAACACGGGTGGCTACCCCGACGAACCGTCGGACACCGGCGCGGAGTGCCAGTCCTGTGGCGCGTCGATCCCGGCTGGCCAGACGAAATACCGGTTCTGTCTCGCCAACCACCTCGGTAACGAATCCGCCAGTGCGGACGACACGGCGGACGCGACGCTCCTCGAGTTCCGTTACGTAACGTCGTCTCCCGTTTGAACGGTCCCAATAGGACGGTGGACCGTTTTGCGTCCGTTCTCCCAGAGGAGGTCGAAGAGTTGCGATTGAGTCCTGTAGAGCGTATTGCTCGTAGTCGAGATCCCGACGTAGCCGTCGGAGTTGGTGGCGGCGAACGCGACCAGTACGTGCGCGTTATCGTAGAGATAAATCCTCCCTTCGATGGTCTCGACGCGGCGGATGTCCATTATTTCCCCGGCACGATCGTAGACGGCGGGTTCGATCGTCTGGCCCTCCGATACGACCGCCTGGATCGTCGCTCCCGCCTCCGCCTTCCGCGTCAGTTCCTCAACGTGGTGGTTGAGAATGCGCTCGAAACTGACCGGTGTCGTTATCATCCTGATCTCCGCAGTCGCTGTGGTCGTGAGTTCGGAGAGTTTCTCGAGAATGCGGTGGCGATCGGAGTACGTCCAGCAGATCTCAGATCGCTCGCTCGGCGCCGTCTTGTCGTCGACCGCCTCCGTGAGACGTTCTCCGAGGAGTTGCATTCGAGACAGTTCCTCGTCGTACTGGCGCTGTTTGAACTCACAGAAGCGCTCGATCGCGGTCTCGGGGTCAACGGGACCGAACTTTTTCGGCCGGCCCGGTTGGACGTCGACGAACCCCTTCTGTGAGAGGTCATCGAGCGCGTCGTACACCCGCGGTTGCGGTACACCGGCACCGTCGGAGATCTCCTGAGCGGTAGAGATACCCTGCTGTAGGAGACAAGCGTACGCATGGGCCTCGTATTCCGATAACCCCAGTTCCTTGAGGTACATCGACGGGTCGGTTTCCATACGCCATAGACCCACATCTGTGGTTGAAGTATTTTTCCTATACCACTCATAATACCGCCTAATTGTATAATTATGGACATAGATTATACAAACATCGAATATATAGCGACAATACTGTTGATTTCAATATAGTCTCTGCTCGCACTTACTACTGGCCAGTTGTGACCAGTGTATAACACACATGCATCGATAAATGTCGAGTGAAGATGGGAGACAACCCAATAGAACGGTAATTAGTAAACTATGATTGAGATAATACCGCGAGAAAACGATATATGTCCACAGCTCCTGTGGCAGCACGTAACGTTCACCGATCTGTCTCGTCGGGCGTCGCGTCCGACCTCGCGCGATCCCATGGCCCCGCCAATCAGCAGACAGTCCTCGAGTCAGCAGCCGGCGACCGGCTCGATCCGGGTGAGTCGATGGTAGCGATTCCGCTACAGGCCGATCCGGAGGTCGTCGCTGAGGGTGTCAACCTCATGTGGGTCCTCGTCGCGACTTTCCTCGTGTTCTTCATGCACGCGGGCTTCGGCATGCTCGAGTCTGGACAAGTCCGCTCGAAGAACGTGGCCAACCAACTAACGAAGAACGTGCTCACGTGGGGCGTCGGCGTCATCGCCTACTTCTTCATCGGTGCCGGCGTTTCGGTGGCCGTCGCCGCGCTCACTACCGGTGGGGGGATAGACGGCGCGTTCAGCTACATCAACGGCGGGTCGACAGTCTGGACGAACTGGCTGTTCGGCGCGGCGTTCTCGATGGTGGCCGCGTCCATCGTCTCGGGTGCCGTCGCCGAGCGGGCACAACTCGGCGGCTACCTCGTGTTCACGGTGTTCGTCGGAGCGCTGATCTACCCCGTTGCGACGGGGCTGACCTGGGGCGGGGGTTTCTTAGCGGAGCTCGGATTTCAGGACTTCGCCGGCGCAGCGATCGTCCACATGACCGGCGGCATCTGCGGTCTCACCGCCGCGTACGTCATCGGGCCGCGGATCGACAAGTTCGACGATAACGGGGCCGCCAACGTCATTCCCGGCCACTCCCTCCCATACGCGATCCTCGGCACGCTCATTCTCGCGTTCGGATGGTACGGTTTCAATGTCGGGACCGCGATCGAGGTCTTTCAAGTCTCCGACGGCGGCGAACTGGCGCTCGGCGACTACGCCTACGCGGGCCGCGTCGCGCTCAACACGGCCCTAGTGATGGGTGCCGGCAGCATCGGCGCCGCAGCCGTCGGCTACGCCCGCCGGGGCAAGGTCGACACGCTCATGACCGCCAACGGGCTCCTCGCGGGTCTCGTCAGCGTCTGTTCCATCGCGGCGGTCTCGAGCTGGACCGGGACGCTCGTGGTCGGCCTCATCGCTGGGATCCAGGTCCCGCTGGTGTTCGACCTGCTCGAGCGCGTCGGTATCGACGACGTCTGTGCGGTCTTCCCGGTTCACGGCTCCGCCGGCGTCCTCAGCGCCCTCGCCTACCCCTTCGTCGACACGACCTCGGCGTTCTCTGTCTCACAGCTCGTCTCGCAAATCGCCGGCGTCGTCGTCCTCGCGATCTGGGCGGCCGGAATCACTCTCCTCATCTACGGGCTACTGAAGGCCCTCGGCTGGGCTCGAGTGACCCGCGAGGAGGAAATCGAGGGACTGGACGCGTCGGAACACGGACTCGAAACCTACCCCGAATTCGGAAAGAACTTCCTCGACGACGCCACCGCATCCGCTCGCGTTCCGGACGGAGCCGACGGGACGCCCGCCGCCGACGGCGGTGAGCGAACCGACGGCGGCGAGGTGAGCGGCGATGACTGACATCGAACTGGTGGTCGGCTACATTCGACCCGACAGGCTGGGCGCGGTCAAACGGGCGCTCGCCGAGGTCGGTGCGCCCTCGCTGACGGTCACGAACGTCTCGGGTCGCGGCTCGCAACCCGTGAAGAAGAGCCAGTGGCGCGGCGAGGAGTACACGGTCGACCTCCACCAGAAGGTCAAAGTCGAGTGCGTCGTGGCGGATATTCCCGCGAACGATGTCGTCGACGCCATCGCCGACGCCGCGAAGACCGGCGAAGCGGGCGACGGCAAAATCTTTGTGATGCCGGTCGAGAGCGCGTACCGTATCCGCACCGGTGCGAGCGGAACGGACGCGGTCTGAGTCGGTCATGGATTAATTCGACGATCGGCTCGTCGACGCCTGTCGACGAACCGGCGACGTGACCAACCGTGACGGGACAACGAAGCTCGTCCGGAGTCGATTGCGACTGCTCGAGACCGATGACGCGCTCGAGGACGTGGCGGTCCGCGTCAATTACGACCGACTCGGCTATCGCACCGGTGTCATCCGGCTGTCGGTCGATATGATCGGCGTTGATCGCCGCGTCGAGCGACTCCAAGCGCGTCCGGCCTTCGTTACCGTCTACGAGGTGTCGGGGACGCCGGACGTCTTCGCCGTCGGCAAGTTCCCGCACGAACTGGCGCTCGCGACCTGTCTCCAGGATCTGCTGACGGCGTCCGACGTTCGATCTGTGTCGGTCGATCGCGTGGAGACGGTCTCGAGGAAGGGGCGCCGATCGATCCACCGGTCGCGGTCCGTTCTCGCTGAGTGGCGACCGGTCGTCGATTCCGCCGCGGTGCGTTCCGTTTTCGCCGGCTTCGGTTTGAGGCAATAGCCGCCGGTCCCGCGCTATCGGTCTCATCTCGCCGCTTACTACGATTGGGTTGTAAACAATATCCAATACGAAACCGACTATAGAGTGGATTGTCGGCTCGCTCACTCGACGAACGTCCGGTGAACGGGCCAGATCAAACCATGAGTAAACAACGAGAAACCACGACAGTCGATCATCCGCTTGATCCGCTCACCGCCGACGAGATCGAAGCGGCCGTCGAGATTTTCGAGGCGGAGACGGATCTCGGCGAAGAGATACAGTACCACAACGTTACGCTTGAAGAACCATCCAAGGCCGTTGTCAAGGAGTTCGAATCCGGCGACCCGGTCGAGCGAGAAGCGACGATCGTCGCGAGGGACGACGGCGAAACGTACGAGGCAAACGTCTCTCTCACCGATCGAACCGTCCACAGGTGCGAGCACCTTCCCGAGGCCCAGCCCGCGGTGATGCCCGAGGAGATCGAGGCGGCTCGAGAGGTCGTCAAGAACGATCCCGAGTGGCGAGAGGCGGCGGCGAAACGCGGCGTCGAGAACTTCGACCTCGTCATGGTCGACCCCTGGTCGGCCAGCGGGTTCGAACCGGAAGAACACGAGGGAAAACGCCTCTGTCGGGCGCTATCGTGGATCAAGACGAGCGAGAACGACAATGGTCGTGCACGACCGATCGAAGGCCTGTTCGCGTTCGTCGATCTCGACGAAATGGAGGTCGTGGACATCGAGGATAACGGCGTTCCGGACGAGGACAGTCCGCTGCCGCCTGAGGACGCGGACTACCGGGCCGACAGGGTCGAGACGAGAGACGACTACGAACACTTAGACGTCGTCCAGCCCGACGGTCCCAGCTGGGAGGTCGACGGAAACACAGTCGAGTGGCTCGACTGGGAGCTACAGGTCGGCTGGACCGCTCGCGAGGGACTCGTCTTCCACGACGTCACGTTCGACGACGGCGACGAATCTAGACGGGTCCTTCACCGCGCATCCGCCTGCGAGATGGCCGTTCCCTACGGTGATCCGGATCCGAACCACTCCTGGAAGAACGCCTTCGACATTGGCGAGTACCACGTTGGCCGGATGGCCAATCGGCTCACGGAGGGCTGTGACTGCCTCGGCGTCATGAAGTACTTCGACGTCGAGATGAACACCATCGAGGGCGAGGCCGAGACCCTCGAGAGCGCGATCTGTATGCACGAGGAGGACGACGGCATCCTCTGGAAACACACCGAGGAGCGCAAACCCCACACCGAGGTCCGCCGCCGCCGTCGCCTCGTCATCTCCTTCATCGCGACGGTGTACAACTACGACTACGGGTTCTACTGGTACTTCTACCCTGACGGCAGCATCGAGGCCGAGGTCCGCCTAACGGGCGTTGACTCCAACGGCGTCGTGCCGGCCGACGAGACCGCCGAGGACACCTACGGCCAGTACGCGCTCGTCGCGCCGCAGGTGAAAGCGCCCATCCACCAGCACTTCTTCAACTTCCGGCTGGACTTCGACATCGACGATAGCCCGATGCGGGCTTACGAGGTGCACAACGAACCGACGGGTAGCGAGCGCGGCCGGAAGAACGCCTTCCGGGCGAAGGAGACCCTACTCGAGCGCGAAAACGATGCCCGCCAGGACATCGATCCGAACCGGGGGCGGTACTGGCGGATTGCCAGCAGCGAGACCGAAAACTCCTACGGACGCAGCTGCGGCTACAAGCTCGAGCCCCACACCAACGTCTCAGCGCCGATGAAGCCGACCTCGAGCTACATGCGCCGCTCCGGGTTCATCCAGAACCACTTCTGGGTGACGCCGTACGACGACGACGAGCGGTTCGCCGCGGGCGACTATCCGAACCTCAACGACGACACGACCGGACTGCCCGAGTGGACTGAGGAGGATCGATCGCTCGTCGACGAGGACCTCGTGGTCTGGTACACGCAAGGGGTCAATCACGTACCTCGAGCGGAGGACTGGCCCATCCTGCCGGTCGAGATCGCGAGCTTCCACCTCAAGCCGGAGGGCTTCCTCGACAGCAACCCCTCGATCTCCCTGCCGCCCGAACCGTGTCACACCGAGTACGACATCACCAGCACTGGCGACGACTGTTCGTCCGGTGACGGCTGCTCATCGGCCGACGACTGAGCGCGACGGGAGTATCGACGTCGAGATCGACCGGTTCCCGGAAGCCGTTTTCGCGTTCGTTTTTACGTCCGTCAAGCAACCGTGATATGGGAATCTCGACACCTCTCTCGGCGACAACTGTCGAGTGGTAACTAGGTTCCTTGACCCTCGCTCTCGGTTAGTAATATGATATGATACCGCTTTCATCCAGTTTTCGTCCGCCCGATCGGAGGTGTTGCGATGATCGAACTGGCGGTACTGGCGCGCGTTGACCTCGCGCTGTTCTTCGTGATCGGCGCTTTCGGTGGCGCCCACTGTATCGGGATGTGTGGCCCGGTCGTATCAATGTACGACGACGCGTGGACACGAGATCCCTCGACCGGCCGACTCTCGACACAGGCGATGTACCAGCACGGGTTGTTCAACCTCGGCCGAACGACGAGTTACGCGGCACTCGGCGGGCTGTTCGGAGCGCTGGGTAGCATCCTCTATGTGACGATGGAGACACTGCTCGCAGTCACGAATGTGATCCGCGGATCAGTCGGCGTCGTCCTCGGCGTACTCATCATCTGCCACGGGATCGGTGCTGTCGTCGGCCGACATGGAAGCATCCTTCACAGGCTTCCGATTCCGGGGCTCTCGATCGATCGGCTCATGAGCGGCGCCTCGAGCCGACTCGCTCGTGTCGCCGACGGACCAAGTATCGTTGGGTTGGGACTGGTTCATGGCCTCGTTCCGTGTCCGATGCTATACGCCGCGTTCGTCTACGTCTTTGCCATCGGCTCTCCCACAGTCGGCGTTGCTTCGCTCGCCGCGTTCGGTCTCGGGACTGTCCCGGCGGTCTTTCTCTACGGAACGGCGCTCGGCTCGCTCGCTCCGATTCGAACGACCCGACTGCACCGCGTCCTCGGCGTTGCGTTCGTTGTTCTCGGCTACGTGCTATTCGCACATGGTGTAATGGCGCTCGGCGTCCATCTCCCTCACCCGCAGTTGCCACATTATTTACCTAGTAAATTACCCCGCCCTACTCCGTCGGCACTGATGTGCCTGGGTCGTTGAGGGGAGGGTGGTTTATGCCGGTACTGTGTCGTCGGCCGGGCTCAACATCGAGCTGTGTTAGGAGATTCGTCGTATAGATTTCAGCCTGGTTTGGGGTTTTATTGGGTGTCAGTTTCTGATATTCGGCATCCAACTGTGTCGTCACGCCGTCACCTCGCAAAAGCTGGCGCTGCACAGCACGAGGGGGATGTAACGACGCTTTCCGGGAATTGAGTCCGGCGTCATAAGTGAGGTTTCATCGTCTAGAATTCCGGCCGTTCGATTTTCATACTGTCTCTGAACGACGCTCCTCCCCAATCATAATTATTCTTTCGTCCATTGTATACACCATCCTGTATCTGTAGAAATAATCCCACATATTTACATTAAATGCCAGATATAGACCCTATATGTCCATACTAGCAGCAATAGATGCGACGAATGAACACAGTGCCGTCGTCGAAACCGGACAGGATCTGGCTTCGGCCTACGGAACGGAACTGTCCGTCCTCCACATCGTCTCGCGAGAGGAGTTCGAGTCGCGCAAGGAGACCGTCGAGCGCGTCTCGGACGGACGGAGTTATAGCAAGTCCCAGCGCGAAGATGCAGCGGCGAACGCCGCAAAGGCGGTCGTCATCGAGACGCTCGAGGACGCCTCCCACGAGGGGATCTCGACCCTCGGGCGCGTCGGCGAGCCCGTTCCGGCGATTCTGAACGTCGCCGCCGATATCGGTGCCGAATACATCGTCATCGGCGGCCGAAAGCGATCACCAGCGGGAAAGGCCTTGTTCGGCAGTACGACCCAGTCCGTCCTACTCGAGGCCGATCGACCGGTCGTGACGGTGATATCAGACGAAACGTAGTACGAAACGATGTCCCTACCCCTCGGTAGCAACGCTTGAATCGTCACCGTTCGAGGAGGCGGGTTCGCTGATGCGGACGCGTTTGATTCGCGCATCGTCGACGCGTTCGACGATCAGTTCGACGCCCTCGTACACGAACGTCTCGCCGGGTTCGACTAAGCGCCCGGCGCGATTGAACACGAAGCCGGCGATCGTCTCGAACTCCTCGCCTTCCGGAAACTCGATGGCGATCACGTCGTTGACGTCCTCGACGTTTACCTCGCCGCCGACCCGGACCGTTCGATCGTCGACGGTCTCGATCGGGTCCGCTTCCTGCGTATCGAGTATCTCGCCGACGACCGATTCGACGATGTCTTCGGTCGTGACGATGCCCTCCGTCGTCCCGAACTCGTCGATTACGACGACCTGTTCGACGCGCTCCCGGCGCATTTCGCGGAACAGTTCGTCGACGTGCTTGCTCTCGGGGATCTGCAGGGTCTCTTCGATATGACTCTCGAGCGAGCCGTTATCGCCCGGATCTCCGGCCTGGTAGTCGCGGACGAGATCGCCGAGCGCGACGACGCCGACGACGGTGTCGAGACCGCCCTCGTAGACCGGCAATCGAGTGTGACCGCTCTCGATGCATTTAGCGACGGCGTCGTCGACCGTCGCAGTTCGACAGATGGCGGTGACGTCTAACCGCGGCGTCATCACCTCTTTCGCGATCGTATCGTTGAACCGTAACACGCGCTGGAGCATTTCGCGCTCGTCGGTCTCGATGATCCCCTCGCTCTCGCCGGTGCGAATCAGCTCTCGAATCTCCTCGCGGGTGACGTACGACGATTCGACGGCGGTCCCGCCGGTCAGCCCGTTGATGACGCGAGTCAGCCTATCGAACGTGACCACCAGCGGGTACAACGCATGCTGCGAGAGCCGCAATGGTCGGGCGACCGAGAGGGCCCACGACTCCGTATTTTCGATCGCGTAGGACTTCGGAGCACTCTCGCCGAACAGCAGGACGACGGCCGTCACCCCGAACGTAGCGGCGAGCACCGCCTCGCCCTGCCCGACGTACATCGCGAGCAGTCCCGTCGCGATCGACGACATCGCGATGTTGACGAGGTTGTTACCGACGAGGATCGTCACCAGCAGCCGGTGGGGGTCGTCCTTCAAGGCATGCACGGTCTCGGCACCGGGCGTGCCATCAGTGACGAGCGCCTCGATGCGGTGCTGGGCCAGCGAGAACATCGCGATCTCCGCCGAGGAAAAGAACCCCGACAGGACGAGCAACACGAGCAGTGTTCCGACACCGACGGCAGCCACGAGACTCGTCGGGAGGTCGAGACCGACGACGGATTCCAGCATTGCGATCGCCGTGAGGCCGGGCATGGAACTCAGTCACCTATCGAATCGGCATTCGAGGATCCCGGGACCTCCGGATCGTCGACCGCCGACGCGGTCGGCTCCCCGTCGTTGTCCGGGAAGTAACACGCTGCCCGATGTGTCTCGTCTCCCGTCTCGGTGATCGCCGGTTCACTCTCCCAGCACGATTCCTGGGCCTTCGGACAGCGCGGAGCGAACGCACAGCCCGAAGGGAGATCGACCGGGTCCGGTGGCTCCCCCTCGAGGAGGACGCGGGCTCGATCGGCGGTCGGATCCTTCTCCGGCGCGGCCGAGAGCAGCGACGAGGTGTAGGGATGGTTGGGCCGGTTCGCGACGCGATCGACGTCGCCTTCCTCGATGATCCGGCCGAGATACATGATCGCCAGCCGGTCCGAGACCTGCGTCAGGCTCGCGAGGTCGTGGGAGATGTAGACGATCCCGATATCCTCGGTGTCGGCCAGTCCTCGCAGCAGGTTCAGCAGATTAACTTTTAGCGACACGTCCAGCATCGACGCAGGTTCGTCACAGATCAGGAAATCGGGATCCAACACCAGCGCCTTGGCGACCGCGACGCGCTGTCGCTGCCCGCCGGAGAGCTCGTGCGGGTAGCTGTCCAGGAATTCTTCGGCGGGGGTCAGCCCCACCTTCTCGAGCGTCTCGACGATCGCCTGCTCCGTCTCGTCGGTGCGATAGCCGTGGATCGTCAGCGGTTCGCCGACGATCTTGCGGACGGTCTGGCGGGGATTCAGCGAGTCGAAGGGATCCTGGAAGATGATCTGGACCTTCCGCCGGAATTCCTGCAGATTGCCGTCCTGATAGTGCTCGTAGGACTCCCCGTCGAACGTCAACTCGCCTCCCGTCGGATCCTCGAGTAAGGCCATCGTTTCTCCGAGCGTCGACTTCCCGCAGCCGCTCTCCCCGGCGATGCCCAGTACTTCGGATCGGCGGACCGACAGCGAAACGCCGTCGACGGCCTTCACGTAATCGGGATCATCGCCGCGGAACTTGCTCAGGAGGTTCTGACTCTGCTCGTAGTGTTTCTCGAGGTCGTCCGTTTCGAGGATGACCTCGCCGCGGTCTGAGTCGGCGTCCCCGTCGTCGGGGATGTTCCACGTCTCCGGATCGTCGGCGTCACGTCGCAGCTGGGCCGCCTCTTTGACGCGGTGGCAGGCCGATCGGTGGTTTCGGTTGGGGAGATCGACCAGCTCAGGGTGGGACTCGCCGCACTCGTCCGTGGCGAACGGACACCGATCCTCGAAGACGCAGGCAGTCGGCTCGCGGCTCAGGTTCGGCGGGGAGCCGGGAATGGCGACGGGGTCGTCGCTCTCGTCGATCTCCGGGAAGGAGTTCTTCAACCCCATCGTATAGGGGTTCGTGGGATTGACCAGCACGTTGTCGACACTTCCCTGTTCCATCACCTTTCCGCCGTAGAGGATCGACAATTCGTCGCAGGTCTCCGCGATGACGCCGATCTCGTGGGTGATCAACAGCAGGGAGCTGTCCATCCGCTCCTGGATCTCGAGGATCTTGTCGATGATCTTGTCCTGAACGATGACGTCCAGCCCGGTCGTCGGCTCGTCGGCGATGATGAGGTCCGGCTCGAGCGCGAGCGCCATCGCGATGGTGACCCGCTGACGCATCCCGCCGGAGAACTCGTGGGGATACTCGTCGATCCGGTCCGGATCGAGGCCGACGATCTCGAACAGTTCCCTGACGCGATCGCGCGCCTTGGCGTCCGTGACGTTGCGGTGGGTGTGGATCGCCTGTGCGATCTGATCGCCGGTCGACATCACGGGATCGAGCGAGTCCATCGCGCTCTGGGGGATGTAAGCGATGTCTTCCCAGAGGATGTCACGGCGCTCGGCGTCCGAGAGAGACATGAGGTCCGTCCCGTCGAACTCGATCGTCCCGCGCTCGACGGTTCCGTTCCCCGGGAGCAGTCCTAATAGCGCCTCCGCGACGGTGGATTTCCCGGAGCCAGACTCGCCGGCGAGGCCGTAGTTGACGCCCTCGTCGATACTGAACGAGACGTCGTTGACGGCGTGGATTGTTTCGTCGTCGGTCGCGTACGTGACTTTGAGGTCTTCGACGTTGAGTAGCGTCATTGGTCGGTCTGAATTTCGGGATTAATGACTTCCTCGTAGGCCCGTCCGATGAGGAACACCGATGTGGTTATCGCAGCGATACCGATGGCGGGCGGGAGCACCCACCACCACGCGACGCGTATGTTCCCCGACGCGAACACCTGCCGGAGCATTCGACCCCAGCTGGTCATCGTCGGATCGCCGAAGCCAAGGAACGCGAGACTCGCCTGTGCGGCGATGGCCCAGGCGACGCCGTATGCGGTGTAGAGGAACCCGATCGGCAACACGTTCGGCGCGACGTGGTACAGCATCGTCCGCAGATCGCTGGCGCCGCTGGCTCGAGCAGACTTGACGAACGTCCGCTCGCGGACTGACAGCACCTCCGAGCGGACGACCCGCGCCGGCATCTTCCAGAGGAAGCCGGCGATGATCGCCGTGATCAGCCAGATATTCGGCGTCACGAACGTCAACAGCAACAGCGCCATCGGCATGAACGGCAGCGAGAACGTCAGATCGGTCAGCCGCATCAGGAGTTCGTCGACCCAGCCGCCGTAGTAGCCGCTGACGACGCCGACAGTGAAGCCGAGCGCACCCGTCCCCAGACCGCCGAACAGGCCGACGATGAGCGTCGGGCGCGCGCCGGCGAGGAACTGGCTCAGGACGTCCTTCCCGAACGCCGTGGTTCCGAAGAACGCGTCTAGACTCGGGGCGGAGAGTCTGAGCACGGATCCGGTGTCGCCGCGAACGGTGTGTTCGATCGGGTCGTGGGGCGCCAGAAACGGCCCGAACAATCCGAGGAAGACGAACGCCGCGACGACGAGCATCCCCGCGAACGCCAGCGGATCCCGTCGTAGGAAGGCGAACTGGTCGCGAACGAGCGTCCACAGCGCGTCGACGCGTCTGTACAGCTCGGCCTTCGGCTTCGTTTCGGTACTCATGCGGACCCACCTCCGCTCGTGGAGACCGTCGGATCGAAGTACGCGTAGAGGACGTCCGCAGCGAGGTTCGCGATGATAACTGCCAGCGCCATGATGAAGACCGCGGCCTGCACGAGCGGATAGTCCTGCTGCTGGATGGCCAAGACGAGTTCGCGGCCGATACCGGGCCAGCTGAAGACCACCTCGAGCAGGATCAGTCCCTGAAAGATCATACCCAGCCGGAGGGTGAAGTACGTCAGAATGGGCAGCATCGAGTTCCGGCCCGCGCGGGCCAGCTGTTCCATCTCCGAGAGTCCCTTCGCTCGGTGGAGCTTCAGGAACTCCGATCCCCGCTTCTCGACGACGCCGTTGCGGGCGAGCAACAGGAAATCACCGCTGTAGTAGAGGACGGCGACGGTGAAGGGCAGCATGTAGTGATGGAGGAAGTCCAGCGAGACGAACGTCTCGAGGTAGCCGTCCGGCGTCGCCCGGATCGATCGCATCCCGAGCGCGGGGACGATCTCCAGATTGTATGCGAAGACGATGATGAAGAAGATCGCCGTGATGAAGACCGGCGTCGATCGCAGCAGCGTCGTCGAAACGATACTGAACTTCTCGAGGCGGCTCCCGCGATTCCAGCCGGCGTACATACCTACCACCGAACTCAGAACGGCCGTCGTCACGAGGGCCGGAACGAGCAAGATCAGCGAGTTGATCAGCCGCGGCTCGAGGACGTCCCAGACCGGCTGACTCCGCAGGATGGAATAGCCGAACTGGAAGGTCAGCAGACTCCCGAGGTAGTTGATATACTGTTTCCACATCGGCTCGTCGAGCCCGTACATCGCTCGGATCTCGTCGATCTGCGCCTGATTGAGGTTCCCCGAAGTCACGAGCGCCTCGAAGGGGCTCCCCGGCAGGAGCCGCAGAACGACGAAGATGACCGAGACCGCGATCAGCGTCAGCAGGACGGAGATCGCGAGCCGCTTGAGCAGGAACCGCTGGAACTTCGTCATCGGTCGTCCCCCCGAATGACTGCGGTGTGGGTCGCTGACTGCGTCGCCGCGCCGACGGTCGCACGGCGGCCGACTGCGGCGCGCTCCACTCGAGCAGTGGCGCGGTCAGGGTGCCGGTTCGTTTCGGATCGGGTCCGCTCCGGAGAGTATCGGTCGATGATCGGATGCATTGGGTTTCGTCTCCTCATGAGAAATCGGGCTGGTCGAGATCCGCACGGCGCTTGTTCGTGTTCTCGGGCTGGATCCGCTCGACGAACGCCCCCCACGCCTCCCCGTTGGGGAATCGCAGGTTGTCGTCGCCGTCCCAGGTGTAGCCCGCCCGCTCGAGGACGGTGCGTGCGTCGTCGACGTCGTGCTCGTAGTCGGTCGTCTCGGCGTTGTGCCACGGCGTGAGCGACGAGATCGGGTTCTCGCCAGCTGGCACCGTCGCCTGACCCTGCAGGAAGTCCTCGACGAACCCCTGGGAGTCGACCGCTTTCGCCAGCGCGACGCGAAACTCCTTGTCCCGAATCAGCGGACAGGAGAACATGAGCTTCGCGTCCAGGGGGGCGTAGCTCCCCGCCGACATTTTCTCGATACCGTCGGTGTTGGCCGCGCGGCCCGCCTGGAGGTCCGAGAGATTCGTTCCGATAGCGTCGATCGAACCGCTCTGGAGCGAGCCGATCAGCGCGTCGACGTTGCTCACGTTGATCCAGATGACGCTGTCGACGCCGGGCCCGCGCTCGGCCTGGTCGCCGAGGGCGTCGGCCCGCCAGTCGTCGTCGAACATCCAGTGACCGTCGTTGCGCGAGGCCTCGAATCGGGTCCCCTGCTCCCAGTCCTCGAACTGGAAGGGGCCGGTTCCGACGGGGGCGTCTGGGTTGTGCTGTGACGGATTGCCGACGTCCTCCCACCGGTGTTTCGGGAGAATGACGCTCCGGACGACCCGCTGGGTCATGAACGACGCGTCGGGGTTCGTCAGGTTGAACCGAACCTCGTGATCCCCGAGTACCTCGACCGTCTCGATCGGGTCGTAGAACGGTACCTGACTCGTGGAGGCGTACTCCTCGTACAGTTCGACGGTGAACTTCACGTCCTCGGCGGTGAACGCCTCCCCGTCGTGCCACTCGACGCCCTCGCGCAGGGTGAGCTCGACGGTAGTGTCGTCGACGAACCCGCCGCCCGTCGCCAGCGCGGGGACCACCTCGAGGTCGGGTGTAGCGTCGAACAGGCCGTCGTAGATGAACGTCAAGCGTTTCGCCTCGGCCCCGCCGGCGGCCCACGGAAGGTTCAGCGAGTTCATCGACGTCGAAACCCCCTTGACGTAGGTCCGGTTGTCCGTCTCGGGCTGGAGGTTGACCTCGGTCCAGACGAACGAGTCCATCGTCGGGCCGTTCCCCGGCGTCTCGACGTACCCGGTCCACCGCTCCGTGTTCACGGCCGTGATGATGTTCGGAAACAGCGTGATGAGTGCCCCGACGTCTTCGGCGAAGATCTCCTGTGCCCGATCGACGAGCTCCTCTCGTCGGGCCCGCTCGGTCGTCTGGGCCTGCTCGGTGAGGACTTCCTGTAGCTCGGGATGGTAGTAATTATCGTAATTCGAGAGCGAGCCCTCCGTCCGACGCATCAACAGCGGGTTCGGATCGAGTCCCCGCTGCGGATCGGGCCCGTGCGTGCTCATCGAAATGACTGCTTCGAGCCCGTTCGCCGTCCAAC
This sequence comes from Natrinema salinisoli, assembly GCF_020405205.1. Taxonomy (NCBI): domain Archaea; kingdom Methanobacteriati; phylum Methanobacteriota; class Halobacteria; order Halobacteriales; family Natrialbaceae; genus Natrinema; species Natrinema salinisoli. The sequence goes on from NZ_CP084470.1 coordinate 335,672, forward strand.
TCTGCGCGTACAGCTGATTCAACGGCCGGTCATTGAGCGTCACGGCGATTCCGAGGTCGTCGAGCCCGCGCTGGACCATCAACGCGTGCTCGCGCATCCACGGATCGTCCTCGCTCGAGAATTCGACGGGTAACGAGTCGAGGACGGAACCCGCCCTGGCGCTGTAATCCAGCGGCGGCGACTCGGCGTCGACGGTCTCCCACTCGCGCCAGTACTGCGTCTCGACGGTCTCCGGGACGCCCTCGGGCACGTCCGGCTCGAGGCTCTCGCCACGGCTACTGCTACAGCCCGCGAGCGCGCTCGTTCCGAGCGCCGCGGCGGCCGTGGCGATATAGCCGCGTCGCGTGATCCGATCACGTGCCCCGGTGACCGAATTGTCATGGTTTTCTCTTTGCGACATCCACTCCCACGTTACGGGCTAACTAGAATCGTTTTACTCCCGATAGCGACCGATAGCTATCATTCTTTAAGTCGGGGAGAGAATACAGAGGGCGGTTCGCGATCGGGGGCGGATTCAGACCGGTCTCATTCGCGGGGGCCGTAAATGAGTTCGAGCAACGTTCGCTCGGCGGTCCGGAGTCGCTCGTTGATCGTCGACTGGGTAATACCGAGTTCGTCCGCGAGGTCCGTCTCCGACGTTTCCCGGGGAACGTCGAAGTAGCCGTGATTGTACGCCGTCTCGAGAACTTCGAGCTGGTCGCTGGTGAGTTTCGAGACGAGCACCTCCGTTAATCGTCCGCTATCTAGCGGCTCGCCGGGCTCCTCGTTCTGGGTGACAGACAGCAGTTCGAACTCGCCGAGGGTCTCCTGCACCTCGTCGGCCATCGATCGGAACTGATCCCAGTCCCGCGTGGTCGCCACGATTTCGAAGACGTCGTTCTGGAGGACGATTCGGTTCGGAATCGCTTCCTGGCGGAGAATCAGACTCAGGATGAACGGGTACGACTCGTTCGCCAAAATCGTGAGTCGACGGATCTCGAGCTCCTCCGAGGCGGTCGGGATCTTGCTACTGTAAAACAGCGAGACACCTGAGATCTCTTCGAGGACCGTTTCGGGATCGAATTCGGTGTTCGACGCGACGGTCAGCGATTCGATCCACGTGCCGTCTTCGACGTAGAACGCATTGTCGAGTTCGATACTCCGGACGTCGTCTAACGTCTCCTGGAGTTTCGCCATCACGCCCGTCGGCACAGTCGTAAACTCGACGCGTAGAATAGGGAAATCCTCCGTACAGAGAAGAGTCCGATCCGATCATATATAGCTCACGCTTACCCGAGTCAAACCACAAGCGGCCAGTAGACGAGCCACGAAACAGTGGCGACGGCGACGGATAGTGCCATCGTCACGAGACCGAACGAGGCGACGTCGCGATGCGACAGCGGCCCTCGGTCCATCGACACCAGTACCGCCGTCGTATTGAAGGGAAGAACCGTCGTCGAGCCGACGACGAGCAACACGGTGAGCGCGAGGAATAGTTGATTGATTCCGAAGACGCTCGCGAACTCGAGGACGATGGGGAGTACGACCACGATCGCTGCCGAGGCGGTCGAGAACAAGATTCGAATACCGATCGCGATGAGTATCAGTACCGCGACGATCTGCCACTGAGCGAGCGCTGCGAACGGGACCCATCCCGTGAGGCCGTCGACCACCGCCGTAATCGCGCCCGTCGCTTCCATCGCGTCCAGAATCGATAACATTGCACCGATAAGGAAGACGATCCCCCAGCTCACCTCCGAGATGTCCTCGGCTGTGATGACCCCCACGGATGGAATCGAGAGTACGACAACCGCGGCGACGGCCGGCAACACGGTCGGGAACCCGACGAACGAGCCGACGATCCAGCTCACGATAGCCCCGAGAAGAACCGTTCCGACGAGGCGTTGGTCCCGAGTCAATCGTGCCGTTCCGTCCCCGTCCGTTTCCAGTCGCGCGGTATCGTCCGTCTGTATCGTCACGTCTTCGTCGACCAACGCGAACAGGCCAGCGCAGAGCACCGCCAGCGTATAGAGGAGAATCGTCGGCGGAAGCATCAGTACGGCCCAGTCGACCCACGTTATCGGCCGCACCGAAGTCGCGACGATTTCGGAGGTGACCAGCGCCATTCCCCCGCCGGTCATCAACGCCATCGACGCGATCGGGTTGACGTGACCGAGAACGAGAAACGCCGCGCTCTCGAACCCGCCGTCGGTGTCAGATCCGAGCCCGCCGGCGAGCCGCTTCACGATGGGGATGAACGTTACCGCGCGGGCCATCGCGGAGGGCATCACGAACGCCAGTGCGAGGACACTCCCGGCGACGGAGTGTAACGCACGGCGCGGCGTACTATTCGCAGACAGTAATCGTCTCGCTAGCTGGCGGTCAAGACCGACACTCGTCGTGGCGTCGCCCAACAACAGCAACAGGAGCAGAAAGAACACGAGCGTCGACGTGAACCCTGTCGTCGCCGCACCGAACGAATCGATGGCTCCCAGTGCGAACAACAACGTGACGCTGAGAATACTCGAGACGACGTACGGCACAGGTCGGGTCAACCACAGCACGAGCGCAGAGAGGAACACCGCCAGCGTCCGTTGTCCCTCGAGAGTCAGGGCCGCCGGTGGGGAACTCGTCACACCGAGCGCGAGTACGATAGCGGCAGTGAGCAATCCCAAAGATTGCCACGAGAACAGCTCCGTCTTCGACATGCCCCGCACGTCGAACCGATCTCCCATTACGGTCACCGTCGCTGCTCTGTCTGAAGAATCTGGTGACACTGCTGCCGAAATCACTGAGCAGTTTCAGAGCCGTTGTTTTCCGCTCGAGGAGGACCTCGAAGCCTCGAGATAGGCGATACGGTGTCGGCATATTCTATCTGACCCCATGTGTCGAGTGAAATAGATCATCCATCAGGGTGCTCGGCTAATCGGGTTGAACACGCGCCACATTTTCCGTGGACGCAATAGCGTGGTCGGTGGCTGTTCCATCGTCAGCACCCGAAAGAACGCGCTGGACAGCGTGCTATCGGTGTGAGCTTTGTGAATCAACCGAGTGAGATACCAGCTGATGAGGTCAGTGCCGAACGGTTTGGGCCCGGTCGTTTGTGGAAACGCGAAGTCACTGCCTGCCGCCAACAACCACGCCATGTCGATGACCTCTTCGGCCCGATCGAAAAACCGAGGCGGGAGATCCTCAAGACCGTCCCTAGCCAAGGCCTGATGAAGCTCGAGTGCCTCGAGAGCCGCCACAGACATACCCTGCCCGTAGATCGGGTTGAAGCTCGCAATCGCGTCACCGATAACGACCAATCCATCAGGGAATCGGTCGAGGTCCCCATAGCGGTACCTTCTATTGGTCGGGAACGGGTAATACTCGATGTCCGTAGAGACCTGTCGATGGTCGTCGAGGAGGTGCCTCACCTCAGGAGTGAGAAGGTTTGCTGCGAACTCCACCAATCCCTCAGAGTCCGTCGGGGGATGGTCACCGTGTACGCCATGTACGCTCACCACCCAGCGGTTTCCTTCGACGGGCGCAGCCATGCCACCGCGTGTGTGCGGGGAAGACGGCGGAACGAGAAACGTGCGCAGGTCGTCGGCAGGTCGCTCGATAAAGGTGGTGCTGTAGGCCACGTCGATGCGCACCTCCTCGACCTCCGGCGGCGTGTAGCCGTGGTTTTCGAGCCATGTCGGTGTTCGACTCGTCCGGCCAGTGGCATCCACGACCAGATCCGCGGTGATCTCCGTCTGCTCACTACCTTCACGGAGTACCACGCCTTCCACGGCCGTCCCGGTATCGTCGAGGAGGTAGTCGGTGACCTGGCAGCCCGAGCGGATGTGAACGCCGTCGAGATTGGAAACATGCTCTCTGACTACCTGCTCGATCAACGGTCGAGTTGCGGAGTACGTCTCCATCGGAGTTGAACCGTGGGCGAGGAAGTCTCCCTCGCCGTAGAAATTCACATCGCTGGCGAAATCGACGACAACGCCTCCAGCGGCGATGAGATCCTCTCCGAACCCGGGGAACAGGTCCTCCAACGTTGCCCGTCCGGCTTCGAGCAGCGCGTGGGGATGTGCGCCTTGCGGCACTCCTCGGCGTACAACTGGCTCGGTTGGAAGGTAATCTCGTTCGATGATCGTGACTTCAGTAAATCTGTCAGCTAGAATGCGACCTGCGAGCAGGCCAGCTATACTCGCTCCACTCACCACCGCTTTCTCACGACTTTCAGGCAGTTGATCGCCGTTGTACCGCGGAACGGTTGCTAAGGTCATGATGAAGTCACTACGACTTCGAGGGATAGGTAGTCAGCTAGTGATTATCACGCACCCAGTGGCCAACTTTCATCGTCTGCAATGACGTTTGTGGCCATTGAAATGCCTCCAGATACCCATTCATCTGGTCAATAATGTTCGTCTGGGTTGGAGGTGTCACCCAGCGTAGCGTACAACAAGAGGTTCATCTACGCCAGCACCTCGTCGATCATGCCCTGTGCGTTGAATCGCTTGGCAACCTCTCGAACAATGAACGCACCCGAGCCGATGCCATGTATCACGTGAAACCGGGAAAAGGCCATGTTATTCAATAGCCTCTAATTCACAGCTACTAGTAGTTCAGTATGAGCCCGAACTCACCTTCTACCATCAATGCGTCCGTATTATCTAGTTCGAGGACCATCGATATCCTTCATATCGAAGACGATCAGAGGTTTGCGGATCTTGTTGCTACGTTCCTCGAACGTGAACGCGAGAGCTTTGCTATACATACTGAGACAGATCCTCAGGACGCGCTCACCACGCTCCGAGACAGTGCCACCCAGTTTGACTGCATCGTCAGCGACTACGACATGCCCAAATTGAACGGTCTTGAGGTCCTCCAACACGTCCGAGAAGGAAATCCCGATCTTCCGTTTATCCTCTTCACTGGGAAAGGGTCTGAAGAGATTGCGAGTGAAGCGATCACTGCGGGCGTCACGGAGTACCTGCAAAAGGGCGGTGGCACCGAACAGTACCAGGTACTCGCTAACCGCATCCAGAACGCTGTCGAACGCTACTGGGCCGAACGATACCTTGACCGCGGACTCAAAGCTATCGAAACCGCTCATGACGGGATTGCCATCCTAAGCGAAGATGGTTACATCGAGTACCTGAACTCAACGTACGCCGAGTTACTCGGGTACGAACGTGACGAACTCATTGGAATTCACTGGGAGACGCTCTACCGTGATGAAGACATTGATGATATCTATGATGTGTTGCTACCTGCTGCTAGGGACGGTCGCTGGCACGGCCATACGTCGTTCGTCCGGAAGAATAGAACTGTGATCAAGCTTGAACACACCCTCTCGTACACAGACGACGGCTCACTCATCTGTACGCTCTCGAATCCGACCACTGACGAGTCCACCGAATCGGAACTGTCAGTGCGAGAACGAGCGATGAACGAAGCATCTGTCGGCATCACCCTCACCAACCCTCATGCCGAGGATAACCCGATCATCTACGCGAACGACGAGTTCACCGCTCTCACCGGCTACGAGAGGGATGAGGTACTCGGGCGGAACTGCCGGTTCCTCCAGGGCGAGCAAACAAGCGAAGAACCAGTGGCCGAACTTCGGGACGCAGTCGAGAACAGGGAGACTGTCACTGTCGAACTTCGGAACTACCGCGCAGACGGCACTGAATTCTGGAACCGAATCCGTATCGCACCACTCTTTGACGACAACGGCGATATCGAGTATTTCGTCGGCTTCCAGGATGACGTGACGGAAAAGAAAACGCAGGAAACGCAGTTACGTTCACAGACTGCACGGCTCGAAGCACTTTTTGAACACTCCCCGGACATGATTGCCATCCACGACGCTAATGGCATCATCTGCGATGTCAACCAACGCATGTGCACGGAACTCGGCTATACGGAAGACGAAGTTATCGGGAAACCCGTCTGGGAGCTCGACACGTCCTCCGACCCGGATCGTGCACGGTCGTTCTGGGAGGGCTTACCGACAAACACTCCACAACGGTTCGAAGGGGAACTCAAACGGAAGGACGGAACGACAGTTTCCGTTGAAGTTCATCTCATCCGTCTCGATCTGGACGGCAAAGACCGGTTCGTGGCGATGGACCGCGACATCACCGAACAAAAGAAACAACAAGAAGAACTTGTCGATCAGAATGAACGTTTAGATCGATTTACGAGTATTGTCAGTCATGATCTCCGGAACCCTATCCAACTCGCACAGGGAAGGCTTGACTTACTCCAAGAAGAGTGTGACAGCACTCACATCGCGGATATCGAGCACGCACTCGATCGAATGGATTCGCTCACTAAAGATTTGCTCACGCTCGCACGAGTCGGTGATGATGCAATAGAGATCGAACAGGTGGCAGTCGATGGAATTCTTCAAGAGTGTTGGGACACTGTGGCAACGAAAGACGCAACGCTCGCTGTCGAAACGGATCGTATAGTTGCGGCTGATCGGGATCAACTCAAGCAATTATTCGAGAATCTATTCCGGAACGCGATTGAACATGCCGGTGAGAGCGTAACAGTGACTGTCGGCGAGACAGCCGACGGATTCTATGTCGAGGATGATGGTCCAGGAATTCCGGAATCAGCGTACGACGAGATTTTTGAAGCCGGATACACGACGGTAGAGAACGGAACTGGATTCGGACTAAACATTGTCTCCCGCGTCGTAGATGCACATGACTGGACGATTGCAATTACGGAGCGATCCGAAGGTGGCGCTCGATTCGAAATTAATACTTAAAAAAGCGGTTGCGAAGAGGGTTCATTTTCGGTTGAGCGGTTATCATTGCTGATTCTCAATGTGAATATAATAACAATACCAACAGGTTAATAGTATATCAGTTCAAACCCGGAATTGGCGAGGAATAAGATTCGGTTGTTGTCAGACTGAATCTGTCCGACTCTGAGACATACGGTCCTCGCCTCTCGAGATCGGCCACCTGCAGTCAATAGCCAGCTTGTGTCCCGATCTCGAGCCCTCCCCGATTGACACACCAGATGGGGGAAGGGAGCTCCACCACCAACTCCTCGTTGGTGGTATTCTTAACGAATGCCTATCAAATTTGACATAACTATATTATTCAATTCTTAATAATAATTTATTATGATAATAAGTTAATTTTTCTATAAATAGAATGTAAATTCTTTCTTAGGGATGAGCTGGGATTGTGAGATTTACTTAGCAGGATTAAGGCGCTAAGCCCCCATCCTCACGGAGCGAGCGCAAGCGAGCGAGTAGGGTGGGGTAATTCACTAACTCGGTAACCATGATACCTCAAGTAGGCGGACGACGAACGAACAGTATAGGTTCTGGACGATGACTGCAATCGATATCAACTGCGATATGGGCGAGAGCTTCGGCAACTGGACCATGGGGCGCGACGCCGAGGTGATGCCGTATATCACCTCTGCGAACATCGCTGGCGGCTATCACGCAGGTGATCCACACGTTATGCGTGAAACCGTCACGCTCGCTGCGGAATACGATGTCGGGATCGGTATCCATCCCGGCCTCCCAGACAAGATGGGGTTCGGTCGCCGGTCGATGGACGCGACGCCCGAGGAAGTGCGCGACTACGTCGTCTACCAGTTGGGTGCGCTGATGGCATTCGCGAATCGTCACGGAGCGAGCGTCCAGCACGTCAAACCTCACGGTGCGATGTACTCGATGCTCTCCGAGAGTGAAGCTCACTGCCGTGCCGTCATGGAAGCTCTTCTCGAGGTCGATCCTAGTCTCGTCTATTTGGCAACCGATATGAACATCTACGAGGTCGCCCAGGAGTACGACGAGTTAGACGCCGTCTTCGAAGGGTACGTCGACCTCGACTACAACCCCGACCGCACGCTGATCGTCGAGAAAGAAGTTGAACCGAAAGATCCGGACTTGGTCGCAGATCGGGTCATTTCCATCGCGACACGGGGCGAAGTCGAGGCTGTCGACGGAACAGTAATCGACGTTCCCGCGTCGTCGATCTGTATCCACGGTGACGGGCCGAACTCGGTTGAACTACTCGAGACGATCCACGAACGACTCGAGGCCGAAGGGATCGAACTAGCTCGCCTCGACGAATTGGTGTGAACGACCCCCCTACTGCGTCGTTCGATCGGAGATCGTCCCATTGGGCGGTGCCATCCGCCTACTCAGACTGATTTAGCCCTTCGAACTGTTGATCAAGATATTTCGTCGTGTGGTCGCTCTCGATGAACACGTCGTCCTCGATAACTGCGAGGTGAAACGGAATCGTTGTTGAGATCCCCTCTATCTGTGTCTCCCCGAGAACTCGCTTGCTGCGTTCGAGTACCTCCTGACGGTCCTGTGCGGTAACAATAAATTTCCCAACGAGTGAATCGTAGAACGGACTGATCCTGTCGCCCTCGTTGACACCGTCGTCGACGCGGACTCCCATTCCTGTAGGTGGTCGATACGTTTCGAGCGTTCCCGGTGTCGGATTGAACTCCTCGTAGGGATCTTCGGCGTTGATACGGAACTCCATCGCAACACCTCGTGGGTTGACTTCGGACTGGTCGAAAGATAGTTCCTCACCTGCAGCGACGCGGAACTGTTCTTTGACGATATCGATGCCCGTCACCGCTTCGGTGACCGTGTGTTCGACTTGGATCCGAGCGTTTACCTCGAGGAAGTAGAAGTCACCGTCCTCGTAGAGAAACTCGACGGTGCCGGCACTGCTGTAACCGGCTTCGGCAACCCCCGATCTGGCGGCTTCACAAAGCTCCTCTCGCGTCTCTTCGTCGAGGACAGGCGAGGGCGTTTCCTCGATGAGTTTCTGCTGACGACGCTGCACCGAGCAGTCGCGTTCGTAGAGATGGCGGACGGTCCCGTGGCTGTCACCGATGACCTGAACCTCAATATGGCGTGGATTCTCGAGGAATCGCTCGACGTAGACAGCGTCGTTGTCGAAGTACGCTTCGCCCTCACGTTTGGCGTTCGTGAACGCCTCCTCGGCTTCTTCGGGGCCTGTGACGATTTTCAGCCCGCGACCGCCGCCACCGCCGTCCGCCTTGATCGCGACCGGGTAGCCGTGTTCGTCGGCGAATGCCTTCACCTGGTCCGGATCATCGATCGGTTCGTCCGTTCCTGGAACAATCGGGACGCCCGCTGCGTCCATAATGGCTCGTGCCTTCGTCTTTTCACCGAAGTCGGCCATCACGTCCGATGGGGGGCCGATCCAGATGAACTCGGACTCCTCAACCCGACGGGCGAACGACTCGTTCTCCGCAAGGAACCCGTAGCCCGGATGGATCGCCTCGGCCCCAGTTTCGGCTGCTGCGTCCAGCAGCGACTCCTGATCGAGATAGCTCTTGCCGGCGACCGAGGATCCCACATGAGCTGCCTCGTCGGCGCGGCGAACGTGTTTCGCTGTTTCGTCGGCGTCGCTGTACACGGCGACCGTCTCTATTCCGAGTTCGTTGGCTGCCTGTACCACACGGACTGCTATTTCGCCTCGATTCGCGACGAGTACTTTGTCAATCATTTATTGGAGGGTCCGCACTACAACGACTGCTGAATGGTCTCGAGAAGATCGTCTCGTTCTTGCCGAATCTCGAGCGCTTCTTCGACGTCGACGGCGTTGAAATCGACGGTACTGTGGGTTCGACACTGGGCGAGCGCATCGCGCTCGGGACTCACGACGGTTCCGACGGTCACGTAGCCGCCGCCCGTAACGGCGTCTCGCATCAGAATAATCGGTTGGCCGGCCATCTGGATAGAGCCGACGGGATAGCCGAGGTCGACGACGTTGGTGACGTCCGTTCCGGCACCGAAGGGCTGCTCGCGTTCTTCGAACATGTCGGTGATATCTGGGCCCTCGAACCGGTAGCCGACCCGGTCGGCCTCGTCGGAAACTTTCCAGTCGGCGTCGAGGAACCGCTGTCGTCCCTCGTCGGTGAGCCGATAGTCACAGAGTCCCATCACGACGTTGATCTCGCTCTGGGAGTAATCCGGCCGATCCGTCTCATCGATCGAAGTGCCGAGTAGTTCGTTGGTGTCCGCTGACGACTCACCGATCGAGAGTTCATCGCCCTCTTCGAGCGACCGACCCTCGTGGCCGCCGATTCCGATCAGGGTGTACGTCGCACGGCTTCCCATCACCGGCTCGATATCGATACCACCGGCGACTGCGAGATACGCACGTGCGCCTTCCGTCGCGAACTCGAAGTCGAGTGTGTCGCCGGCCTCGGCCTGGACGGCAGTCCACGTCGGGATCGGTTCGTCCTCGAGGGATGGATCCATATCTGCACCGGTAACGGCGAAGACGGTGTCCTCCTCGAACTCGATCTCCGCACCCATATAGGTCATCTCGAGGGTTGCATCTGATTCGTCGTTCCCGACGAGCCAGTTGCCGACTTTGTGGGCGAACTGGTCCATCGCGCCGGAGGGGGGCATTCCGATGTGATAGTGTCCGTAACGGCCGGTATCCTGAACGGTCGTGACGAGTCCACCGTCGAGAATACGCATCAGTCGAGCACCTCCAGAAGCTGCTCGTTGTATCCATGTGGATCGTCGAAGAACGCCTGTATTTCGAACTCGACCCGATCGTAGTTGTACTGGTAGGTCCCGTCTTCGATCTCCGAACGAATTTCATCGTACTCGTCGCGATCGATCTGCCGGAAGTTGAGGATGTCTCCCGGGTTCGGAAGTACCATCGAGTCTTCGAACGCCGACAACTCCTGGTCGATGTCTAACACCTCGACGGGAGTTCGACCGTAGAGCTGATAGCCGCCGGCCCCGGGGACGGGATAGATCGCGGTGAACGCGCCACCGAATCCGATCGCACGGCTCGGTGTCGCCGTCCGCGGCTGCTCGTACTTCGGCACCTCGATCTGCTCGTCGTGTGGAACCATCTGGAAACAAAAGGGAAGCCCGGGGACGAAACCGATCATCGTCACCATGTGCGGCGCGCCGGAGTGGTGGTCGATGAACGCCTGGACGGAATCGAAGCCGTTGAGTTCTGCGGAGTACTCGAGATCCGTCGCGTCCGGGTCTTGATGGCGTTCCCGGAAGTCCATCAGCGTCTCGTGCGTCCACGGATCGTCGTAAAAGACGGGAATATCGAATACCCGTGCCTCCCACTGGTACTCCGAGACGTCGATCTCCTCCTCGAGCGATTTCAGCTCATCGATCAGTTCGTCCGGGTGAAGCACGTTCGGATCGAACTGGATCAGGTAGGAGGCGTTCGACGGTGCAACCTCAATGAGTCCCTCGAGACTGTTCTGACGAATCTCCTGTGTGATCGCCTGTGCTTTGAAGTTCGCGTCGAAACTCATCTCTTCGGCGAGTTCGACGAACACCCAGTCGTCCCCCCCGTACTCATATCGTGGAGACGGGAGGTCCTGTCTGGTTATCGTTTTCTCACTCATCCTACTGAATGAGAGAACGGTTATCGCTGTATAGATACCGACTAGATAGAACGGTGAATATGTGCGATAAAACACACTACTTCGTAAACGTACCTGTCCGTACGGGTTTACACTCGTGTAGCCAAGGTGTGGCTTTGTCAAGTACTAAATATCTGGGGAGCCTCTTTAAGCGTAAGATTCCATAAATGACGACAGAACATATCGAATCGCCGATGCCCGGCGTCTTCTACGCGCGACCGGATCCGGACGAAGCAACGTTCGTTGACGAAGGTGACGAGGTCGCTGAGGGAGACGTCGTCGGATTGGTCGGTGTCATGAAGAACTTCCACGATATCACGGCCCCTGCGGACGGAACGATCACCGAGATCATCGCGGAAAACGAAGAAGAAGTCGACGCTGGTGACGAACTCCTGGTTCTCGAGACCAACTGACGCCGTTTCGATCATCGACCGAGTTCGAGCACTGTTGACGTCTTGTGTCGTCCATTGGATGTCGATGCGTGCCCTGTCGGCTCCGCAAAGCCCCTCCTTGAGCGTGTCCACGCGGATTACTGCAGAGAACCGGTTCGATCTCTCGTTCCTGTACGGTGTTTGTCGTCGTTCGACCCGACCGGTGCCGACGCTACGCTCGGCGATCCCTCATCCGGCGGTCTCGAGCTTCTGGCCGAGCGCAACGGCCATCGCTTCGTCGTACCAGTCGGTCACGATCTGGCAGCCTACCGGGTCACCGTTCCCATCTTCGCCCGCCATGACCGGGACCGAGAGTGCGGGGTTGCCAGTAAGGTTGAACGGGCCAGTGTTGGCGATGGTCCGCAGTAGATCGGCGTCTTCAGTCACCTCTCCGTAGTCGGGTGCAGTCATCGGGGTGGTCGGAAGCAAGAGTGCGTCGTAGGTCCCGAGGCGATCGTTGACGACCGCCTCGAACTCCTGGCGAACGTTCTGTGCAGCGACGTAGCCCGCACCGTCGTCTACCGCCGTCAACGCCCGCCCGATGACGAGACGAGCACGGACGTTCTCGCCGAGTTCGTCGACGTCCACGAGGTGAGCGGAATGGCAGCCACGCCCGAGGTCACCGAAGCGACGCTCACTGCACGTCAGCGCGAGGCCGTCGACGCAGCGCTGTCGCTCGGCTATTACAGTATCCCTCGCGACGCGAGCTACGAGGACGTCGCCGAAGCGATAGACTATGCATCGAGTACCGTTGCCGAACACCTGCGGAAGGCAGAGGGAAAACTCGTCCGGTCCGCGTTTGGCGGCTACAGCCGGTAACTACCGAGTACTGGGTAGATGAGCGCGGACAGCATCAACCAGCGACTCCTGTGACGGCCGGGCCTCGATGAGCGTGATGATCCCCAAGAAGTGGGTACTGGCTGCACGAACTGGCAATCCGACGCTCAACACGAGCTCCAACGGCTCCTGATTCCATCGACAGCCAGCCGAGGCGTACTGTGCATCCGCAGACCAATCCTGAAACCGCGCCACCGGCCCGACGTCACTCCGTCCGTGCTCGAACAGTAAGATCTGCCCACCAGGTTTACACACTCGATCCATCTCCTCGAGTGCTGCCACCGGATCCGGAAACGTGCAGGTGGACAGCGACGAAATCACGGTATCAAAACTGTCGTCGGGGAATTCGAGCGCTTGTGCGTTCATCTCCTCGACCGTTCCATCGACCTCGAGGTCCTCGATCCGGTCTCGCGCCTTCGCCAACATCTCCGGACTGATATCGATCCCGACGAGGTCGACGGTGGAGGATAGATACGGGAAATTCGTCCCGGTCCCGCAGGCAACATCGAGCACTCGTCCCTCGACATCACCGAACAGCCGCTGTCGATAGCGGCCAGTTAGACGGCGTTCGAGCCAGTCAAATCGGTCGATCCAGGAAGCACACTCCGCGTACGACTCTCGGATCTCTTCAACTGACATCGGTCGCCGTCCAGCCGGATCACGGACGGCATCGATATTGTGTGAACCCATAGCATGGACGTCAACGTCGAGGCTAATAGCCTTCCTTCTCGTATGTGAATTGATTTTTCGAATCCGAAATCGTTCGCATGCGATTGGCCCCATTACTTGCGTCCCGACGATACGCGGATCTCGGAATCACAATCTGTTCCGTTTTACTCTCGTATACAGGGATCGTGGCTGCTATAGTAGCCACTGAAAATTAACCATAGTGGCAGGGTCGCATTTTTGTAGCTAGCACACTCAAATCATGACTGTGACCGTGCGAGAGAACAGTAGGTCAACAGGTGATGAAGTTGCTGGTGGCCCGTTGAATAATCAACCAAGAGAAGAATATACCAGCCGCTTCCCCGTAGCAGAGCTGGCCACCTCTAACGGAACGGAAACCGTTGATAATGACACGACCAGTGTCAATACTTCGACTGTGGATAGTCTCGGTACAGCCGTTTCAGTTACCGGTCTGAGTAAGCGATTCGGTGAAGGACAAGAGGCGATCACCGCTGTAAACGATGTCTCCTTCGACATCGAAACCGGGTCCATAGTGGGATTGTTAGGGCCAAACGGGGCTGGGAAGACGACGCTCATCAAGTCGATCCTCGGGATGGTTCTGCCGGAATCGGGGACCGTTCGGATCCAGGGAATCGACCTCTACGATCGGCCACGTGAAGCGTACGCGTCCGTCGATGCGATGCTAGAGGGAGCACGGAACGATTACTGGCGATTGACCGTCCGAGAGAACCTCCGGTATTTCGCCACAATCAGTGGTGTCGATCCGGATTCAGTTAGTGACCGCCACGAACGACTCCTCACGCAATTGGGACTCGCAGAGAAAGCAGACGTTCCCGTCCGCGAATTATCTCGCGGGATGAAACAGAAAGTATCGCTGGCGAGCGTCCTCGCTGGGGGAGCAGAGGTCGTCTTTCTCGACGAGCCGACTCTGGGATTGGATATCGAGAGCTCACGAACGCTCCAACGAGAGTTACGGCGTCTCGTCGAGGAAGAAGACCTGACCGTCATCCTCAGCAGTCACGATATGGACGTCGTCGAAACGGTGTGTGACCGCGTTCTCATCATGTCCGATGGAGAGATTATCGCAGACGATACTGTAGACGCGCTTCTCCACCGGTCTGATCGACACTGTATTCGTATCACGAGTCGCGATTTCGACGACACCATCGTTTCGACTCTCCAAAGTCGGTTCGACACGGTTCGCGTCGAGTCAGGCAACTACGGCACCCAAATCGAGGTAACGACGGACAGTGACGGACTCTACGATTTGCTCGAGCGGCTTCGTAGCGAGGAGGTAACGCTCGAGCGCGTACAAACGGTCGAGCCGGACCTCGAGGACGTGTTCGTCGATCTGACGTCCGAACGGAGGGATCGATGAGTTCGCACCAGCAGGAGACAGACGCCACACCGCGGAAAGCCGGATATTATCACCTCGCACGAGCCGTTCTCTACCGCGAGTATCTGATCTTCGTTCGGTATCCCGCCAACGCCATCGGTGGTATCATCATCTCACTGTTCTTTTTCGGCGTGCTCTTCTACGGCGGGCGGATGATCGCCGGGCAAGCGCTCACCGATTCGATCGAGGGGATCATCGTCGGCTACTTCCTGTGGACGCTGTCGGTGGGTGCGTACTCCTCCATCTCGAACGATATCGGGAGCGAAGTGCAGTGGGGGACCCTCGAGCGCCACGTGATGTCGCCGTTCGGGTTCGCTCCTGTCGCGCTGTTGAAAGGCGTTGCAAAGATCGTCCGAACGTTCATCACGTCGACGATAATTCTGGCAGTGATGATCGTGCTCACCGGCACGACGCTCGAGTTGCATCTCTTCACGATCGTCGTCATCGCGACGCTCAGCATCGTTTCGGTCCTCGGACTCGGGCTCGCAGCTGGTGGCGTTACCGTGCTCTACAAGCAGATCGGTAACTGGCTAAACCTCCTTCAGTTCGGGTTCATCGTGCTTATTTCTGCACCTGCGTTCGACCTCGGGTGGATGAAATTACTGCCACTCGCACACGGGAGTGCACTCCTCCAACGTGCAATGATCGACGGGCTCCGACTGTGGGAATTCGAACCCGCTGAGATAGCGCTTCTGTTCGGAACTGCCGCTGGCTACTTCGTGTTGGGGTATACCGTCTTTCAGTATGCGACCCGCCGGGCGAGACGGCTCGGCGTTCTCGGTGACTACTAACAGATATGTCAGATTCGCGCTAGTTTCACCCTCAGGATTTGGACCGAGCGCAGATCCCTGGCGGACTCGTCGTATCGGTCGCCGTCTCGCTTTCAGCCACTCCCGCCTTCGCAAAAGAGGAGGGGGAGAGGCAGAAGGGAAAGGAGGAATTGAGGGATTCGTCGAAGGACAGGGGTTAATCGGTGCGGCACTCGTCCTTATTGGTGGCGGCATTCTATTGACATTCTGCGCTAAGAAATCGGTCAGTTGTTTCCCAAGAACGGCGTTCGGCTTGAAAATATCGCTGTTCGCACTCGCGATTATTTTGTCCGGGGTCGAATTCGACGACACGATCCCTGCACTCGGGAGACATTGGGGACTGGGAGTCGCGTTCTTTTCTTCGGAGTTGTGACCTCCGTGCCCGCTATGACCGGCAGAATTCTCTCACTGCTATTGTTGTGTACCGCACTTTTCTCGGCAAACACGTCGAAACGAGTACCGCGCGAAAACTGTTGGTCAGAGGTGCATTATGTTACAATATACGGTTACATTTCTTTGATATAGGTATTCTAATCACAGAATCCGATTTTGGGCCACAGTTTACGACCGGTTATAAAGGTTTGTGGGGAACTATAATGTATTACAACATACAAGCCATATGGGAAGCACATGAGTTGCCAAAATGGAGACGATCAGGTGCAGCGGTCTCGACCATCGGGATTCCCGGGGGAAGCTACCGATGAGGCACAGTAGACGACAGCTGCTCGCCACGCTTGGGGCCGGAACGCTCGCAGGGTGCATAGGAGGAAGCGATAGCGAAGCGGAAGCGACGGAGGCATCGCTACTTCTCAATTGGAAACCCAATGGTCTCCACGTTCCGTACTATACCGCTATCGAACGGGGATTTTTCGAAGAGGAAGGAGTGGAACTGACCGAGATCGAACCTGGAGAGGGATCCGATTTTTCGGCGACTCAGGCCGGGTTGGGAAATACCGAATTCGCGATTACGAGCGCCGATCAGATCCTGAACGCGAACGCGAAAGACCTCGACGTTGTCGCGGTCGGTGTTATCATGCAGCGTGGGCCAGTTCAAGTGTTCACCGCCCGTGACAATTTCGGAACGGAACTCACGGAAAGCGAGCAGTTGGCTGGTGTCACACTCGGGAGCGGTCCCGGGATGGTTCGGCAGATGACGGAAGCGTATCTCGAACACGAGGGGATCCTCGATGACGTTGAATACGTCGACAGTGGGTTCGATACGGTTCAGCAGTTGCTCTCCGGAGAAATCGACGCAGCCAGCGGCGTGTTCAGCGACGTCGTCGACGCTCGCCACCAGGGGTACGAGATCGATACGCTCTCGGTCAACGACGCGATCCCGGCCTACGGTCACGTTATCGCGACGTCGCGATCGTTCGCCGACTCGAATCCCGACACAGTTCGATCGTTCCTTCGGGCGGCTGCTCACGGGGCAGTCTGGGCGAACAATAACCCCGACGACGCGACCGGACTGCTCCTCGATGCCGTCCCGGAACTCGAGGACACACGCACGAATCAACGCGACAAGTGGAACGAACTCCGGACGGAGTTTATGCTGTCGGAAGCGATTCGAGAACACGGCTGGGGATGGAACGAGTCGGCCGTCTGGGAGTCGCTTCGAACCACGCTAGCGAACGGCGATTACCCCGGTGGAGAGGTGGACTCAGAGGAGGTCTGGACGAACGACTATCTCGATACGGACGACGAATACATCGGGGAATACGGTGAGCTGATCGAATAGACGGAATGAGCGACGACAACTCGAAAACGGTGTCAGATCGACCGACGAGGAGGAACCCGAAGTCGTCACGGGCGGTCCGACAGCGCCTTCGCAGCCAGTTCGACGGCGATTTTCGCGGACCTGCACTCGGGACGATACTATGCGTGCTCACCGTTGGATGCTGGCATATAGCCGTCGTCCTCGCTAACCTCCCGACCGTCGTACTTCCCTCTCCGGTGGAAGTGGGTGTCGCACTCGTCGACCTTCGCTGGATACTCGCCGGCGATGCTGCAGTAACAGCGCTGACAGCCGGACTCGGATTGGCTGCGGGGCTCGTCATCGGCACGATGCTGGCGTTTTTCATGGCCGTCTCTCGGTCCGCTGCAGCGGTTGTCCTCCCGTACGTAGTCGCGCTCCGTATCGCGCCGGTCATCGCTATCGCTCCGCTCCTGTTCCTCTGGTTCGGCCGCGGAATACCGGGAAAAGTCCTCCTCGTCACGACCTTGACCGTCTTTCCGATAACCATCGCGTCGCTCGACGGACTGCGATCGACCCCCGAATCGTATCTCACGCTACTCCGGTCCGTCGGCGCGTCGACGTCGACGATCTTCGTCCACGTTCGACTGCCGGCGGCTGCCCCGAGCGTATTTGCCGGAGTGAAAAACGCAGCGACTCTCGCAGTCATCGGCGCGGTCGTTGCCGAGTTCGTGACGCTCGACGCCGGCATCGGGTATCGCGTGTTCGAAACATCCAGCGCACTCCAGACAGCCGAGTCGTACGCTGCACTCGCCGTCCTCTCCGGGCTCGGGCTCCTCTTTTACGGTATCCCATCACTCCTCGAACGGGTGGCCAGAACGAGATTCGAATGAGTCAGGAAAGCGGCACTCGGCGTTGAACCATCCGCTGGCAGATGCCGACCAGACCGTACAACGCGACGCCGATGAACACGAGGACGACGAGTGCGGCAATGATAATATCCGTTCGAAGGTTTTCGGAACCCAGAAGGATGAGGTAGCCGAGACCGCTGCTCGCGACGACCCACTCGGCCACGATCGTACCGACGACAGCGAGCGTGACCGATTGTTTCAACCCGGCGAACACGTCCGGAATCGCATACGGCAACCTGAGATGAACGAACGTGTCCACCTTGCTCGCGTCGACCGAGCGGAGTAATTCGACGTGCCGTTCCGGCGTCCGTGAGAGTCCGGCGACAGTATTCAATACCAGCGGAAAGAACGTGATGAGCGCGATGAACAGGATCGCGGTCATCAACCCCGTCCCGAGGTAAATCAACAAGAGGGGAGCGACCGCTATCTTCGGGAGCACCCGGACGGTAACCAGATACGGATAGAGTGCCGTTCGGAGTACCGGGACCGTACCCAGGAGAATACCGAGTCCGAATCCGATGGCGATACCGATAGCACCGCCGTATACGACTTTTTCGAGCGTCGCGACGACGTTCCGAAAATACAACATCGGGCTGCCGAACAGTTGCGCGAGTACTGCCCCCGGAGACGGCAACAGAAACGATGGGATAGCCAGTAGTGTGGTTCCGAGCCACCACAGTGAAACGCCGACGAGCAACGCCACGAACGGGAGCACGATTTCGCTCCGCCGTACATCGATCGAGTTCCCTCTCATCGTCTGTTTTCGACGCCGTCGTACAGCTCCCGTCTGATATCCGCGACCTGTTTCTGGTATTCGACGCTTCCGAGCAGCTCCGTATCCCGCCGGTCCGAAAAGTCGATCTCGAGCGTCGCTTTGATCCGTCCCGGCGTGTCCGTGACGACGACGCATCGGTCACCCAGAAACGCCGCTTCTGGAACGCTATGGGTGACGAACAATGTCGTCTTCTGTTCTCGTTCGTGAAGCCGACGGAGTTCGACGCCGAGTTGGTCTCGCGTGATCTCGTCGAGCGCGCCGAACGGTTCGTCCAGAAGCAAGACGTCAGCATCGAGATGTAGGGCCCTGACGATAGCGACCCGCTGTTTCATCCCGCCGGAGAGCTCTCGCGGATACGCATCGATGAACCCGTCGAGTCCGACCGATTCCAACAGTGAGCGTGCCTGCGTCTCGTTCGGGGGTTTTCCCGCCATTCGGCGAAGGAACTGAACGTTCTCGAGTGCCGTCTTCCACGGGAGAAGTGTGTGATCCTGAAAGACGAACCCGATATCACCGGCATCGCGACGGACCGCTGGTGCGTTGCCGTCTATCGTGACGGTTCCGTCGGTCGGGGACTCCAGTCCGCCGATCACGCGCAGGAGCGTCGTTTTCCCACAACCAGACGGTCCGACGATAGTGACGAACTCGCTCGGCTGGATCTTCAGATCGATATCGGCGATCGCAGTGACAGTCTCGAAGGCGACGGTTGCGTCGTCGATAGCTATCATGATTTCGAAAACTGTTGCGTATGGGCCACTGCTGTCCGTACGCGCTCCCACTCGTCGTCACGGTGGACCCCCCAGCCCTCGTTTCGTCGGGCTCTACTATCGGCAAACGACTCGAGCGCTCGTCGGAACGTCCGCTCGATTTCCTCGTCTCCAGCGTCGACGGCGGCTGCAATTCGTCTCGCCGCCGGTGTCGGATCCGATCGCCCGGCACGCCATCCCAACATCGTCCCCGTCAGAAACCGCTCGAGCGGCTCTGTTCCCGTCTCGCTGGCCGATGGATCAACGACGAGTGACGGCCCGTAAATCGGGAACTGGTCCGCGATCGTGAGCACGTCCACTGTCTCGTCGTGGGGGAGCGCCCACGGGTCCGAGAACGATCCCGCGACGACGTCGGCATCGCCGGTGCGGAGGGCCGCCGACTCTTCGCCCGTCGTTTCGAATATCTCGACGTCGTCGGCGACGCCTGCCTGCGAGAGGAACAGTTCGGCCAGCAGTCGCGTTTCCGTGTTCGGCGACATACCGATACAGCGATCACGGAGCTGTTCGCTCTCGGTGAGTCGCTCCCCGAAAACCGTTCGCGTCGTATACAGTACGGTCATCGCCCGCTGGTAGAGTACTGCGATCGGGGTGATCGAGTCGCCATCCCGTCGAGCATCGGTGAGGACGGCAGCACCGACGATTCCGACGTCGACGTCGCCGCCGGCGACGGCTCGAAGCGCCTGTTCCGAGCCATTATAGTGGACGAACTCGACGTCCACACCGACGTTGTCGTACGTCCCTTCGATCTGTGCCGCATAGAACGGGACGTGAAGACCGTTCGGTCGCCAGTTGAATCCGAGGCGGATCGTGCCACGGTCGGCGGGAGTCGAACTCGACAGATCGGCGTTCGCGGTACCGATGAGTTCCGCGGCGCGCGTCGCGTACGCGTCGTGCATCGCCGTCTCGACCGTATGGTCGGTCGACCACGCTTTCGGCGGCCGCCCTTCCTCGCTTTCTAGCGTCGTTTCCGTCACCAGCCCCCGATCGGAGAGGCGTGACAGCGCGTCAGCGACGGCCTGGTTGCCGAGGCCAGTTCCGAGGCGAATATCTATCTGTCGTGCTCGCGGGTCCTCGATACGATCGTCTTCGACGCGGCGAACGAGGTACGCGAGGACGCGACCGGACTGCGCTCCGAGTCCGAGTCCGAGATCAGCGGCGAGCTGCTCGTCGTCACCGTCCAGCACCCAGTGCTCCGCTGCTTTCATCGTGCTGGCACCATTGTGGTCGTATACTTAGCGTGTCTGTATAAGCGTACTCCCGATCGAGGCTCACCTTCCGTTCTCGCCGGTTGCGGCGTGTATGATCGGCGTTCACTCGAGCGACCAGCCGGTCACGCCTCTTTGACGAATCGATACGTTTCCGCGTCGTCGTCCAACTCGTTCAGGGCGATATCGACGTATCCGTGCTCCGTGATCTCGTCCGGAAGCGACCGCGTCGAACTGTATGCAGACGGGATTTCGAGGACCTCGCGGACGTCGATTTCGAGTTCGTCGGTCGCCTGCTCGAGATCGGCCTTCTCGAACACGATTTCGTCGTCGGTGTCCGCTCCGGCCTCGAGTTTGTTTTCGAAGACGCGGACGAGCGTGGCAGGGTACTTTCGCATACAAGTCTAATACGCATAAGGTGCAATAAAACTAGTCAGGGAATACTATACAGGGGTTCTGCGGCGGTGACGGCTCCGATCCGTTCAGCCTCGATACTGTCGATTCTCCTCGAGGATATTCCGTTCCGTTCGGAGGAAAAGTATGCTCGGCCAGCGGGGTCTCGTCGTTTCACTGACCTGGATCGACGAACCGATCGGTATCATCGTCCCGCCGGTCGATTTCCTCGATCGCCGCGTCGAAATGGGAGGCGGTCAGAGTGATCTGGTCGGGATCCGTCGTCGGACTGGCGACGTGCTGCCTGACCGCGACGGTCGCAGCCTCGCGACAGACGGCTTCGATGTCGGCACCGACGTAGCCGTCGGTTCGTTCGGCGAGAGTTCCGAGATCGACGTCGTCGGCGAGGGGCCGGTCCCGCGTGTGGACCGCAAAGATCTGGTGGCGCGCGTCCTCGTCCGGAGCGTCAACGTGAATGTGGCGATCGAACCGTCCGGGACGCATCAACGCGTCGTCGAGGAGATCGGGGCGGTTCGTCGTCGCGATGACGACGACGTCTTCCAGTTCTTCCAGCCCGTCGAGTTCGGTCAGCAGCTGTGAAACGACGCGTTCACCGACGCCGGCATCGGTACTGCTGCCGCCGCGTTCGGCCGCGATCGCATCAATTTCATCGAAAAACAGGACGGTCGGCGCGTTCGTTCGCGCTTTTTCGAATACTTCGCGAACGCCTCGTTCGGACTCGCCGACATACTTGTTCAAGAGTTCCGGTCCCTTGATCGAGATGAAGTTCGACTGGGCCTCGTTGGCCACGACCTTCGCCAACAGCGTCTTGCCCGTCCCCGGTGGCCCGTACAGCAACACGCCCTTGGCCGGTCGAAGCGCGACCCGGTCGAATGCGTCGGGGTGTTCCAGCGGCCACTGGACGGTCTCGCGGAGCCGTTGGGTCGTTTCAGCCAGTCCGCCGACGTCGTCCCAGGTCGCATCCGGCACTTCCACGAACACCTCCCGGAGCGCCGAGGGGGTCGCACTCCGGTGGGCTGCGTCGAAATCAGCTGCCGTGAGCGCCAGAGATGCTACCGTCGCGTCGTCGGGATGGTTCTCGTCCGGATGAATCCCGTTCCGGCGGAGGGTGTGTAACGCCGCCTCGCGAATGAGAATCTCCAGATCCGCGCCGACGAATCCGTGAGTGCGTTCGGCGAGCGACGCGATGTCGACGTCGGCCGCGAGCGGCATCCCGCGGGTCAGAATCCGAAGGATTTCCTCGCGGCCGTCGCGGTCGGGAACGCCGATTTCGATCTCGCGATCGAACCGGCCGGATCGGCGCAGCGCTGGGTCCAACGTCTCGGGCTGAGTGGTCGTCCCGATGACGACGAGGCTGTTGTCGGCCTCGAAATCGTCCATGAGCGAAACGAGCGGCCCGACGCCGTCGGCCGAATTCCCGGTATCGTCCCGCGTTCCGGCGATCGCATCGAGTTCGTCGATGAAGACGACCGCGGGTTCGTTCGCGGCGGCGTTCTCGAACCGATTTCGGAGCCGTTCCGCCGTTTCGCTGCGGCGTGCTGCGACGATTGCAGGTCCGCTAATGGTTTCGACGTGGATGTCCGCCTCGTCCGCGAGCGCCTGAACGATGAGCCGCTTTCCGGTCCCGGGCGGACCGTGCAGTAATACGCCGTTCGTCGGTTCGACGCCGAGTCGGCCGAAGACGTCGGGTGAGCACAGCGGTAGTTCGACGGTCTCTCGAATCTGAGCGATTTCCGCGTCTAGACCGCCGATATCGGCGAAGGTGATCCTCGCCGAGCCGCCGGTGCTGTCGATAGCAGTCGAAAGCTCTTCCGCGGGCTGGGGTGCTACCGAAATCCGCGTCCAGTCGCGTACGAGAACGATGTCACCCGGTGCCGCCGCAGTGATGCGGACCGGAACCGTCCGCCGAGCGGGGTCGTCTGCCCCTCGTGATCGCAGGGTGACCGGAACGACCTGGCCGACGACGACGGCTCGACTGATGAGTTCGTCTCGCAGGGAAAGATCGAAATCGGCCCCGTCGTCGAACCCTTCCGGGAGCGCAACCGTGACGCTATCAGCTGGAGAAACGTCGACCGGTTCGACAGTAACCGTTTCTCCGGCCGCGACACCTGCAGTCCGTCGAACCAATTCGTTCGTGCGGATAGTTCCGTCGTCGATATCGTCGGTCGGCATCACCTGTGTGACTGCACGGTTCCCGTCCGATCCGCGAACGAGGAGAAAATCGCCGCTGTCGAGGCCAAGCTCGGCGAGCGTTCGACGACCGACGACTGTGAGGCCACGACCGGGATCGCTATCGGCAAGCGGCTTCATGCTGAGTTCCATACGCTTCGCTCGAGCAATAGTGTCGCAATACATATAAAAATACAGTAATATTGAGTTGGCACTTGTATGGTTTCGTTATTTCTCATACTCTGCAGATCTAGAATCTTAATTTGTACTCTCCACTCAAATGACCCGTATGTATATATCTGTAATATGACTGTAAAGATAGTAAAGTTATTTGTAGTATCACATGGCAGAAGTCAGTGGTGTTGAGATGATCAATGCTAACAGGCCACAACCAACGGCGGAAGAAGAAGCACAGTTGACCGAACACCTCGGCGCCGATAGTTCGGTTGTTGGTGAAGAACTGACGCTATCAGCGCTGAAATCGGCACTCGAGGGAGAGATCAACGACGAGTTCGCCTCGATGGGCGAGGCGATTCGAAACGATCTCGAAGGGGAACTCGACGCGGAGTTAGTCAGTTCGGCGTTGTCGGACCTCGAGACACAGATCGACCGGCTCTCGGAGGTGCGGGAAGCGGGCATCCCGGACGGGAAGCGCGAACCCGAACGACTCTACCGGGAGCTCGTCGAACCGGGGTGGCGGCTGTACGATCACCTCCTCGACGTCGGCTTCTTCGAAAGCGTCGACGCGAACGCCGTACGGTTCTCCGCCGAACACATCAGGAACACCGGTCGCGGCCTGATCGAGGCGAACCCGCTCACCTCGGAGTTAGAGGCGATCGGCTTCGACGAAGGGGAACAGCTCAGTCTGCTCGCGGACCTAGTGAACAACGATAGGGAACTCGCGCGGTGGGTTCCGACGAAGGAGATCCCGGCCGACGTCGAGTTCAACGTCGACTTCGTCCCACCGCTTCACCAGCGAGCCGCCGGCGGCACGCTGCTGTGGATACAGACCCTCGACGTCCACCTGTGGCAGAAACGAGTGCTCGTTACCGACGAGATACTCGACGACGGCTATTGGGACGTCAAGGGAATGCTGGGCGGACTGTACCTGCTCGGTCGGGTCGCGCGCGAGATCGCGTCCGAGGACGAACGAACGCTCACAGACGGACAGCTGATGGCGGCACTGACGGCCAGTGCTGCCATCATGATCATCAACCAGCAGAAGATCTGCCAGGACGTATTTTACATCACCGAAGCGATGCGGGCGGAACCAGAAGCGAGGTAATCACAGATGTCAATAGAAGAAGACAGAGCGGTTCAGGCTGCACAGGATACGGTCGTTCGAGAGACCGATAACGGTTATCGGGTACTCGGTTCGCCCGAGGAATCGGTCACCCACCAACACGACATCGATCGCATACCGCAATTCGACGTCACCCAGGAGATGATAAGCGAATCCGGTGAGAATCCGGAGGCGTGGCTGACGTACGGCGGTAACTACGAAATGCACCGCTACACGACGGCCGACGTCATCGGCCCGGACAACGTAAGCGACCTCGAGGTCGAGTACGACATCAGGGTCGGTTCCGGGTCGAGCATGGAGGGATCGCCGGTCATCGTTCCCGGGGATCCGACGGTGATGTACCAGTCGAACGGGCCGAATCACATCAAGGCGATCGACGCCCGTAACGGTGACGTGCTGTGGAGTTACACCTACGCGGTGCCCTCCGACGTGGTACTGTGCTGTGACGACAATAATCGCGGACCCGCCGTCTGGCAGGACAAGGTGTACATGACCACCCTGGACTCGGGGGTCGTCGCACTCAACCGGTACACCGGCGAAGAAGAGTGGTACACGTCGACGGCGGACCACGAACGGGGCTACTCCGCGACGTGGGCACCGATCGTCCAGGACGGAACCCTCTACACGGGATCCGCCGGCGGCGAGTACGGCGTCCGGGGCTTCCATACGGCTATCGACGCCGAGACCGGTGAGGAGGAGTGGTTCACGCGGACCTGCCCCGAAGAGGAGTGGGTCGGCGACTCGATCAACCAGGCTGCCGGCACCAACTGGATGTCGGCGACGTACGACGAGGAACGGGACGTCCTGTACATGCCGGTCGGCAACCCCGGACCGGACTTCGACGGCTCTGTCCGTCCGGGACCGAACCGCAACACGTGCGGGACGCTGTGTCTCGACGCCGAGACCGGCGAGCGCCTCTGGTTCCATCAGGAGTCGGCCCACGACGTCTGGGACTACGACTCGGCGTCGCCGCGGATGCTCATCCGCGACCTCGAGTTCGACCACCGCGACGAGATCAGAGACACGGTCGTCAACGCCGGCAAGACCGGCTGGGCGTACTCGATGGACGCAGAGACGGGCCAACTCATCACCCGATCGGATCCGGGCGTCCAGCAGCTGAACATGTTCAGCATGACCCCGCACATCGACGACGGTCGCCGGGGGACGTTCATGCCCGGCGGGATGGGCGGCTGTGACTGGCACCCGGCGACGTACAACCACGAGACCGGGCTGGTCTACTTCAAGATGCACAACAACGCCCAGGAGGCGTGGTGGCGGTTCGAGGAGTTCGAGGAGGGCCGCAAGTACTGGGGCGGTATCCTCGAGGACGAGACCGAAGCGATGCCCGACGAGTACAACGGCCACATCAGTTCCATCACCGCGTTCGATCCGACGACGGGGAAACTCGTCTGGCGCGACTGGATCGATAGCGACACCTACATCTGGGGCGGAACGATGTCGACCACGACCGGCCTGATGTTCGCCGGGACCCAGAACGGCCAGTTCATCGCCTACGACGCCGCGGACGGCGAGCGCCTCTGGGAGTTCGACACCGGCGACGCTCCGCTCTCGTCCAGCCCCGTCAGCTGGTACGATCCCGACGAGGGCAAACAGTACATCGCCATCCAGGTCGGCGGTAGCGGCTGGCTCCGCCGCGGCAAGCGGGACGACCGCGTCGTCGTCTTCTCGCTGGCCGAGTGAATCACGCGCTACCCCTCGTTTTTTTGCGTCGAATCGTCGTCAGCGTCTATTCGCGTCACGTCGCCGGTCGATTCACAGGTGGGACAAGCGAGCACGCCCTTAATCGCCGTCCTCGATTCCACGTGCGGGAACGTCGCCTCGCAGTCGGTACACTGGGCGTTCCGGCGAGTACCGAGCAATGTTTGTTTTTTCGGGATGCCTTGAACGACACCGTGGCCACAGGTCGGACAGGCGAGCCCGTGGTCACCGGCTTTTTCACTCAGTCTCCGGGGGAATCGCTCACCGCAGTCGACGCAGCGGGCGTCTATCGACTGATCCATTATCGGATGGTGCTCTCGAGTGCGGTTCCCCTCGTTGCTTGCAAAGTGGGGATGTGGAAACAGAGGCAACTCACAGTTTTTTACGACTGTCGCGCCGGTCGTTCGAGCGGCGACTACCCGCCGTTCGACGGGATAGTCACCACTTCAGGGGCCGAAATCCACCGTAGTATATGAAGGTTAGCGGAACGTATCTCCTCCCGTCCTCACTATCCATGGCACCGAACACGCTCACTGTCGAACTCACCGGCCGGGAAAAACGCGACGTCGTTCGTGCACTCCGTGCGTTCGCAGACGAGAAGGAGGCGGACGGAGCGTCAGCAGAAGCGGATCAGCTCCGAAGTCTGGCGAGCCGCATCGATCGCGAGTAAGTTTGCTCCGTTCTCCTGGCATCGCTGCTTCCGAATATTCTGTGAACAGTGATAACTTATATCGTGCTGTGTGTTAATCTGCATCATATGTCGCCAGCTGACCACTACCGGCAGACGCCTCGAAACGGGACCGACCAGACGACGGTCACCGAAACGACCGACGATAGAGGCGAGGATATCCCATCCGAAACGGGGACCGTTGAAGCATTAATTGAGGAAATCGTCGAATCACAGACCGACGACTTGCGGGACGAACTCGACTCCCTCGAGCGACAGATCGAGACGGTCGACGACTTCGCTCGCATCAGTCTGAACGAGCGAAAAGTCAAACAGAACGAAGAAAAGCTCTCCGAGTTCTCGGAATCGCTCACGGCGTTCGCCGAGAAAGCGTTCAACAACATCAACGCGCTCGAGGACCGCCTCGACAGGCAGGCGCTCTTGCTCGTGACGATCCTCGACTCCCTCGAGGACGACGTCGACCTCTCGACGGTCCGTCGCTACGAGGACGATCGGCTCATCGCGGATTCCGCTCCCGACGAGCGGCTGGCGGCGGCGATCCGGGGAGAGGACGCGACTAAAGAATAGTGCATGGGCGTACCGACAGGGAGACGAGGGCCTTCGGTTGTCGACCGACACAGGACCTGAACCAGCGCTGTCGGGCCCGTCCAGCAGAGTCGGACAGAAGCACCGCTACACTTCCCGTTCGCCGACGACGTTCTGGAGGTAGTCGGCGCGCCTGGCCTCGTAGATGACTTTTAGCTCGTCGCTCGCAGGTTTCGCCACGCACGTCAGTCGAAGGTTCCGGTCGTCGACTTCCTCGTCGGTCAGGAACAGGTTCATATCCATCTCGAGGTCGCCCTCGACGAGGAACGCACAGCAGTTCGCACAGGAGGCGGCGCGACACTCGAACGGCCAGTCGCAGCCCTCGTTCTCGGCCCCGTCGAGGAGGTACTCGTTCTTGTTGATCTCTATCGTCCCGTGCTCCCGGTCAGTAAGGTCGGCTGCGGCCGCCTTCTCGAAGAGACTCTCGTCGTCGCGACTCCACCCGTGGCGCTGTAACGCTCCGTAGCTGAGATACTCCACGGTAGCAGTCTCGCCGTCGTCCGCCCGCTCCAAGCGTCGGTCGCCTCCTCGTCCGGCTTTGATGTTCGGCAGCTCCCGATCGTCAGACATACGTTCACAATGACCATCAATGTAGGTCCATTTATTTCTACGGTCGAGACCCGTTTCAGCGCACGCATGATCGATCGGGAGAGGAGCGACGCTACTGTCTCGTGTCGTCGAGATCGGGCAACGGATCGGAAAGCGCGCTCGTTTGTCCGTCGCGTTCGCGGTCGACCGTCTCGAGTGCCTCCTCGAAGTGCGTAGCGGTAATATCGATTTTCCCGGGATCCGCATCCGGAGTACCGACGTACTGCCGGACGGCGACGGACGCAGCCTCGCGACAGACGGCTTCGATGTCGGCACCGACGTAGCCGTCGGTTCGTTCGGCGAGAGTTCCGAGATCGACGTCGTCGGCGAGAGGGCGGTCGCGCGTGTGAACCGCAAAAATCTGGCGGCGCGCGTCCTCGTCCGGAGCGTCAACGTGAATGTGGCGATCGAACCGTCCGGGACGCATCAGCGCATCGTCAAGAAGGTCGGGACGATTTGTCGTCGCGATGACGACGACGTCTTCCAGTTCTTCCAGCCCGTCGAGTTCGGTCAGCAGCTGTGAAACGACGTGTTCACCGACGCCGGCGTCGGTGCTGCCGCCGCGTTCGGCTGCGATCGCGTCGATCTCGTCGAAGAAGACGACCGACGGTGCGTTTACCCGTGCCTTTTCGAATATCTCACGGATCCCTCGTTCGGACTCGCCGACGTACTTGTTCAAGAGTTCCGGCCCCTTGATCGAGATGAAGTTCGACTGGGCCTCGTTGGCCACGACTTTCGCTAACAGCGTCTTACCCGTTCCCGGCGGCCCGTACAGCAACACGCCTTTGGCCGGTCGAAGCGCGACCCGATCGAATGCAACGGGGTGTTCCAGCGGCCACTGGACGGTCTCGCGGAGCCGTTGGGTCGTTTCAGCCAGTCCGCCGACGTCGTCCCAGGTCGCATCCGGCACTTCCACGAACACCTCCCGAAGCGCCGAGGGATCGATGGTACGGATCCCGACGTCGACGTCGCTCGACGTTACATCGAGCGTCTCGAGAACGGCTGCATCGACCGTACCGTCGGTACCCTCGGGGTCGAGTCCGTTTCGCCGAAGCGCCTGTATCGCCGACTCGCGAATCAACCGTTCGAGATCAGCCCCGACGAATCCGTGGGTTCGTTCTGCGATCCGATCGAGATCGACGTCATTGGCCAGGGGAACACCCTCCGTGTACACGTCGAGTATCTCCCGCCGGTCATCTCGATCCGGAACCGGAACCTCGATCTCACAGTCGAACCGACCGGGACGGCGAAGCGAGGAATCGAGCGTCTCGGGGCTGGCCGTCGCCCCGACGACGGCAACTCTCGATCGGGGGTCGTGGTCGTCGAGTACGGAGACGAGCCTCGCGACCCGTCGGTGACCCCGTTCGCCGCCTAAATCGTCCGTCAGCACGTCCAGATCGTCGACAAACACTATCGCCGGCGCATTCTCCTCCGCTTGGGCCATCGCTGTCTCGAACGGATCTTCCCCGTCGGGGTCGAGCGAAACGACATCGGACCCTCGAACTGTTACAAGCGTAACGTCCGCTTCGTCAGCCAGCGCTCGAACGAGCGCCGTCTTTCCCGTCCCGGGCGGCCCGTACAGGAGGACACCGTGGGGCGGATCGATATCCAACGTCCGGAACAGTTCGGGATTCGCTAGCGGGAGTTCGACGAGTTCCCGTACCTGATCGATGGCCGCGTCGAGCCCCCCGATTTCGTCGAACCCAGTCGTCGATTCGACCGGCGGAACGAGCGACGACCCGTCGATCGACGAGCCCGAGAGCCGAACGGTCGTCCAATCGCGGACGACGACCGAACCGGACGGTTCGGTTTCGGCGACGTGAACCGGAACGCCGTGACTGGTAGCAGCGGTATGTCCGGCACCGGAGTTCGGATCGTCCCCGACAGCAATCGTCTGCCCGGCCATCAGGACACGATCGACGAGCGCGTTCGTGAGATCGATGGCGATTTCCTCCGTCACGTCTGGGGGAAGCGAGAGCGTCAGTTGATCGGCTTCCCTCGCATTAGCTCCCTCAACTGATACCGTCTCACCGATATCGGCCCCCAAGGATTGTCGAAGCGATCGCGGGAGTCGAACTTCGCGTTCGTTCATCGTCTCACTCGTTCCGGTCCGGGCTCTGGTAGCGACCGTTTGTTCGCCTGAAACGACTCGAACAGGATCCCCATCGGCGACCTCGAGTTCCTTCATCGCGGTCGCGGTAAGCGTGGCGACAGCATCAGTGGGAGACTCCGAGCGAAGTGCCGCTTTGACGGTGAACTCCATTCGGTCTGTATTTTCGTCGCCATCTACATCAACCCGTGGGTATTGTTATCACCCATGTCCGTTCTCCCACGATTGGATGGAAAATTGTGCGAATATTCGAAATGAAATATTACAAATTGTCCCGTAAGCAGATATATGCCGTTAGTGATAACATTTAATAGCCGAGACTAGGTGTGATAGAACACCTCATGGGTAGGTCATACAAACCACAAATCACCGCTCGAGAGAGGGGAAAACTGACAACACAATTAGGGGTCGCCGAATCGAGCGTCGACTCGGAGCCGACGCTCGAGGAACTCCGAGACGTGATCGATTCGGGAACGGATTCGCAGTTCGCGACGATGGGCGAGTCCATCCGAAGCGATCTAACGGGGAAGCTCGAGGGAGACGTCCTCGAGTCGGCGATTTCCGACCTCGAGGAGGCGTTCGAAGGCGCTGAAACGGTTCGTGAAACCGGTGTCCCTGCCAGACACGGCCCCGGAGACGAGGGGGTAGACGAACTCTACCGCGAGTTGATTGACCCCATCTGGGATGCCTACGATCATCTCGTCGATGTCGGCCTCTTTGAGAGTCTCGAGGAGAACCTGCCGGCGTTTACGGCGGAACACATCGATCATACGGCAAGAGAAGTAGTGAACGCGGACGGGTTGCTCGACGACCTGACCGACTGCGGCTTCGACGACCGCGAGCGGACGGCACTACTCCTGACCGTCGTCGACAATAACACGCGTCTCTCTCGGTGGGTTCCCACGCGGGACATCCCCGACGGAGTCGAATTCAACGTCGACTACGTTCCACCGCTGTATCACCGAGCTATCGGCGGGGGATTACTGTGGATCAAGGCACTCGATAGGCATCTCGTCCAGAAGGAAATCCTCCTCACCGAGGACATCCTTGACAACGCGTTCTGGCGGACGAAAGCGATCCTCGGGGGAGTCTACCTGTTCCTCCGGGCCGTCCGAGATATAGCCACGACTGACGGGGAGTTGACCGACGGCCAACTGGTCGCCGCGCTCAGTGCGGGAGCCGCGATTACCATCGTCAACATGGAAGAACTGATGCAGGAAGTGTTCTGGCTCCACGAGGAGAAACGAGCGCCGTCATCGGCACGATAACGACACTAACGAGATTCAACAATGGCAGCAGAAGATCAAGAAGACAAAGCCGTCAAGGCCGCAAGCGAAACGATCGTCGAAGAGACCGACCTCGGATATCAGGTGTTCAACGCTCCGGACGAGTCGGTTCTCGACCAGCACGACACCGATCGAATCCCCCGGTTCGACGTCACACAGGAGATGCTCGACGAGGGGAGCGGAGACCCCGAAAGTTGGCTGATGTTCGCCAACAATTACGAGGGACACCGCTACGCGACGGCCGACGTCATCACGCCGGATAACGTCGACCAACTCGAACTCGAGTACGAGATGACGGTCGGCGCGAACTCCAGCATGGAAGGGTCGCCCGTCATCGTTCCGGGCGATCCGCCCGTAATGTATCAGACGAACGGACCGAGTCACGTGAAGGCGATCGACGCCCGCGAGGGGGAGACCCTCTGGAGCTACACCTATCCCGCGCCCGAGGACGCGGTGCTGTGCTGTGACGATAACAACCGCGGCGTCGCCGTCTGGGAGGACAAGATCTACATGACCTCACTGGACTCCGGCGTCCAAGCGCTCGATCGCTACACGGGCGATGAGCTCTGGTACACGTCCACCGCGGACTACAAGGAGGGGTACTCCGCGACGTGGGCTCCAATCGTGTACGATGGCATCCTGTTCACCGGGAGCGCCGGTGGGGAGTACGGCGTGCGCGGGTTCCACTGTGCGATCGATGCGGAAACCGGGGAAGAACTCTGGCGGATGCACCCCTGCCCCGAAGAGGAGTACATCGGCGACTCGATCAAGCAGTCCGGCGGCACCAACTGGATGAGTCCGACGCTCGATACGCAGCGTGAACTGCTCTACTTCAACGTCGGCAATCCGAGCCCGGACTTCAACGGCACCGTCCGACCGGGGCCGAACCGCAACACGTGCTCGACGATCGCGGTCGACATCCACACCGGCGAGATCCAGTGGTCCCACCAGGAGTCCGCACACGACATCTGGGACTACGACTCCGCACAGATGCGAATGATCCTTCGCGACGTGGAAATCGACCACCGCGACTACGAGGGAGATATCGTCTACAACGCCGGGAAGACCTCGTGGACCTACACCATGCATCCGGATACCGGCGACCTGCTCGTGCGTGGCGAACCCATCACTCAGCAGATCAACTTCATGAAGATGGTGCCCCACGTCGACGAGGAGCGCGAGTACGTCATGCTGCCGGGACTGCTCGGCGGGCAGGACTGGCAGCCGTCGGCGTACGATCCCGGGACTGGTCTGTGCTACCATAAGGTGCTCAATACGCCCCACTCGGTAAAGTGGCGCAGCGAAGAGTACAGGCCCGGAGAAAAGTTCTGGGGCGGCGTCGTCGACGTCGAACCCGACGAAGAGGACGTGCCGGACGACTACAACGGCCACATCAGTGCTATCGCCGCAGTCGACCCCACCACAGGACAGGTCGTCTGGCGCGACTGGATCGACAGCGACCGGTACCTCTGGGGAGGGACGATGACGACTGCTACCGGCCTCCTGTTCGCCGGGACACAGAACGGAAACATGGTCGCCTACGACTCCGAGAACGGCGAGCGGCTCTGGGAGTTCGATCTCTCAGACAAGGCTATCGGCGGTGATCCGGTCAGCTGGTACGATCCCGGGACCGAGAAACAGTACGTCGCGATCCAGGTCGGCGGCAGCGGCTTCGTCGGTCGCGGGCCGCGCGGTGACAGACTCGCCGTCTTCTCGCTTGAAGCGTAACCCGCTGATCCCCGTTTTTGGCCAAGTACTATCTGCAGCGACACGGACGATACGACCACCACTCATGGCAATCAAAGACATCAGCGCGGTAGACGAACTCGAGCGAATCGTCCGGGACGACCCGACGGTTCTCCCCGAGGTGAACGAACAACTCGACAGCCGGCTCGCCAGCGACGAACTGAGCGAGCGTATGGACGCCGGGCGGGCGTTACGTGCGGCGGCCAACGAGGACCCCGAACTGGTCGCCCCCTACGAGGAGACGTTCGTTTCGTTTCTCTCCGAGGAGAGCGGTTCGCTTCGGCTGTCCGGGGCCGTCGGTATCGCCGAACTCGCCAGTATCGAGCCGAAACGGGTCTCCGGTGTCGCACCGCAACTCGTCGACGTGCTCGAGGAGACGGTTGCACCGGCCATCGAAGAAGCGGTGATACGGTCGCTCACTCGGATCGGAATGGCCGACCCCGAAGCGGTCGCGGACGCCGACCCGGTCGTTGCCGAGCGATTGCCGGACGCAACGTTACCGACCCAGACGGTCATCACTCGATCGTTCGTCGGAGTGGTTCGAGAGGAACCACACCTGTTCGACGAAACCATCGCGGCGTACGCGACACTCATCCAGTCCGATCCGGAACGAACCGTTCGGTTCGCTGCCGAAGCACTCGCCGACGTCGCATCGGCGGACCCGACCGCACTGCCACCGCTCGAGTCCGTACTCGACCGCATCGAGGAACTCGAGGCTCACGTCGACGCCGATCCGCGACCGGACGCCGGAACGGAAATCAAAGCAGCC
Source organism: Natrinema salinisoli (assembly GCF_020405205.1). Taxonomy (NCBI): domain Archaea; kingdom Methanobacteriati; phylum Methanobacteriota; class Halobacteria; order Halobacteriales; family Natrialbaceae; genus Natrinema; species Natrinema salinisoli. The sequence continues at coordinate 369,960 of NZ_CP084470.1, forward strand.
GCCCGGACGCTGCGCAGCGTCAAAACGGCCTGACTCGGACAACGCACTGATCGATTCGAAGCTGATCACGCCGTGATCGGGTTGCCAGCAGGTGGTCGTGGCCTCTCAATCTATTGGGATCAGCCACCACCCGGATTCCCGTCCGCTTCCGGAGCCGCGTTGAAAACCATCTGAAGCGTATCACTTTCGGGCTTAGAGACGCAGGTGAGTCGCAAATTCCGCTCCTCGACTTCCTCGTCGGAGAGGGCAAGATTCATGTCCATCTCTGCCTCACCGCTCTTTAGGACCGCCGTACAGACGTTACAGGTGCCGGATCGGCACTGGGACCCCCACTTCAGGTCGTTCTCCTCGGCCGACCGCAGAAGCGTTTCGGTCCGATCGATCTCTATTTTCCCGTGATACCGCTCGCTGAGGTTCTCCTCCGCGGCTTTCTCGAAGAGATCGTCGTCCTCGACGCTCCAACCGTTCCTGACGACGGCCCGATAACTGAGATACTCCAGTTCCACTGGCGGTAAATCCTCCCCATTGTCGGCGGTCTCTTTCGCCCCTGGCCCTACTGCGGGGAGCTCGATATCCATATGCTATGCTATCGTCACACACAGTTATAATTTTTCGCGACAGCCATCTCAGTCTGGAATTGTAATATATCTCGTCCGATAGCGTTCAGGCTGTCTCCTCGAGCGTACTGTTCGATCACTCGGGGGCAGTGCCAACGACGATGACATAGCCGTCCTCACGCTCGACTACGGTACTGACAGTGAGTCCGGCATCAGCGACTAATTCGCTCCAGTAGGTTGCCGGTGAGGCATCCTCGTCGTGTGGGTACGGAAGCGCGAGTACCCCAACTGTCCCACCGGGTGTACAGACGCGGCGTGCTTCGGTAAGCGTCTCGCGGGCATCAGTCGCCGAGAGGTCGTGGAGCACGCGACAGAGCGTGACGATGTCGACGGTATCTTCCTCCAACGGGATACGTGCGGCGTCCCCCCGCATCGGCGTCACCTCGACGCCAGCGAGCCGCGCGTTCCGGCTCGCTAATTGCGGTCCGTTGCCGAGGATGATTCGATCATCGAACACGTCGACCGCGAGAAGCGAGCAGCGCTCGGGGATAGCGGGTGCAAGCCCGACGAGGGATCGCCCGGTCCCACAGCCGATGTCGAGCATCCGTTCGGACTCCGAAAGCGGGATTTCGGCGGCCAGTGCGTCGTACTTTTCGCGGTCGAGTACCCAGGGTGGGGGGGATAGCAGTGACGTTGCTGCCGATCGGACTGTTGCACCTCCCCAGAGGAATAATACGAGGGTAACTGCGATCACAGTACTTCTTCGAGTTCGACGTTCGGACTGTCCGATGGCGAGCCCGGCGCTAATCGCCAACAAACCCAACAGCAGTCGGCGCCCCCGTTCCCGCCAGTGATACAGTCCGAAGTTATACCAGTGCAACGGGGTCGTTTCCCCGCCGCTCATTCTCCGGACAACGGTTCACCTCGACGCGTGATTTTCGTTGCCGGAAGTCCGGCTCGGTCAGCGTGTTCGCGGACTGCGTCCTCACTCTCCGCGCTGTAATGACAGAACGTCCCGACGACCTCTTCGTCGTCATTCGTCATTACCTCCGAATCCACCCAGCGAATGTCGACACCCTCATCGCGGAGTTCCTTTAGCGCCTCTCCGGATTGCTCCGCTGCCGCGTCCAGTTCGTCGGTCGTAATCGGTTCCGGAAGCTCTCTCAGGATCAGGAAGTCGTCCGTTGGTGAACTCATACGTCAACCATACACACGATTCATGTATTTGTAATACTTTCGGACGTTCGTATCTCGATTCTCAATCCCTCGGCCTCATCAGACAGTCGAACCTGAGCAGCAGGCCGCCGAGACCAGTCGCCTCCGAGTCCGGGGGAGCAATCCTCTCACAGTTCGGGTTGTCGTACCGACGAGACGAGTCTAGCCGGAGTACGAGGACGATTCAGATTGTAGGGACCGTCGATACTGGACACGACTAGCAAAGCGAGCTCGAGTCACGCGCTCACCCGCCGGTCCCCGCTGGGTTCCGGCCGATTCGTGTCGCGTACTCCCGTATCGGCGGCGCATCCCGGTCGATATACGCGTTCGTCCACGCATCATCGGGATCGACGTTGCCGTCAAGGAGGTCGGTTTCGGCGAGGAGTTCGCCGAGCCGTCGCCAGCGGTCGGCCTGATGGACTCCCCACCCCGCTTCACGTACGTGGTCGGAATACTGAAGCTCCGAGGCAGCCGCGCGGAACTTCGCCAGTTCGATCTCGCTTCGTCGCTCCAGCGTCGCATTCCGATCGACGAGCGCATCGAGCGCCGCTTCCGGGTCGTTGGTCGCTTCTATCCATCCTCGTGCGATCGCGCGAAGCAGCGATCGAACCGCGTCCGGGTCATCTTCCGCGAATTCGCGGTTTGCGACGAGCATCATCCCGTAAACGCCGAGCGACTCGCCGATGGCAAGCTCGTCGGCCCGCCGGTCGTACTCGCGTTCGAGTTCGCGCCCGTTCGTGACGACCCCGACGGCTGCATCGACGCTTCCGTCGAGTAGTTGATGTTCGACCCGGTGATGCGTGTTCGGATCCACCTCAAGGAGGTCGACGGTATCTCTGATACCGACCTGTTCCAGGGCTTGTGCGGCGAGGATCCTCGTTTTCGTCGCCGACGGTGCGACCGTCTTTCCGGCGAGCTGAGACAGGTCTGTCAACGGCTCACCGAAGACATCACGGAGCGTGTAAATCGCCGCGGGAGTCCGTTTCGTCAGCGCGGCGACTGCTAGCGGGTCGAACCCCTCGCTCCCTTTCGCGAGGACGGCGCTGGCACCCGCGAGACCCACATCGGCGCGACCGCGAGCGGTCTGTTCAGCCGCGAACGGCGAGCCGTGCCCCTCGACGAACTGAACGTCGAGCCCTTCCGCTTCATAAAATCCCTTTCGGCGGGCGAGAAAGTACGGTGCCTGAAAACCGTTTGGCTCCCAGTTGAGCTGGAAGGTGACGGTAGTCATCGGTCTTCCTCCAAAAGGCGGAACGTTCCCGACGGAATGTGGTCGACGCCGAGCGCGTTCGATCCGGCGACCTCGAGCAGCTGATCGAACAGTTGTTCCATCCCCTGAACCGTCTCGGCGTCCCACTCTCGGACGACCATGTCGCGCCAGCCGTCCCGGATCGCCGCGACAATCACTGGCTCGTCGTCGGTCATCAGTTTCTCACCGATTTCGTCCCAGAGATCGTCGTCGGTCAGGAGCCGATCGACGGCGTCGCGATACGCCGCCGTGAACCGGCGAACGGTAGTCTCCCGTTCGGCGAGGAATTCCTCACTGGTCAGGAACGTCGACACCGGTACGCGGTTATCCGTCCGAGCCAGACGCTGCACGACGTCGGCCATCGAAACGACCGCTTCGTACGGTCCTCGTTCCGTAATTTCGGGAACGATTTGCCAGAACTGGAGCGCTGCATCTACTTCGCCGTCGCGAAGCATCCGGGTGAGTTCGACCTTCGAGCCAGCTTCGATTGGCGTGGCCGTTTCGTCGGGGTCGAAGCCGTAGTACGATCGACACGCCGCACGGGTGAGAATCCAGTTCTTGTCGAGGCGCCGAACGACACCGATACGGTGGCCCGAAAGGTCAGCCAATCCCCCGATATCGGTACGTTCCGGCGCCACGAGTTTACCGACCGTTCGACCGTACGGATAGATGGCAACGATATCGGCACCGCGAGAGCGTTCGCGGGCGGTGGAAATGTAGTCGATATCGATGAGATCGGCATCGCCGTCCTGTAAGCGCGCTTCGACGGTCTCCATCCCCCCTTCCAACGTGTCGGAGACGAGTTGGACGTCCAGGTGGAAGCCGTGCTCGTGGTCGATGCCAAGCCGTTTGATCGTATACAGCATGTAACGGGGGCTTCCGTTGTGTTCGAAGCGAGCACGCATAACCGGACGACCGTCGGCGGCGTCGTGGTGAGCGTCCAGCACGGCCTGTTGGCGTTCGACGTTCATCGTTCGATTGGTGCAACGATCGCGTCGATATCGGCGCTTTCGTCGACGAGTTGGCGGCGTTTCATCCACGAGAGATGGTCGGACAACTCCTCGCGATCGGCGACCTCCGGCGACTCGTACCGCGGAACCTCGATATCCTCAAGGAGCGCGTCGTATTCGACGTCGTCGAAGAGGTCTGGTGCAACGTCGGCGTCCGCTCGTAGCATCTCGAGATAGACGTCTCGGTACGCCGACGGGTGTTCGTTGATGTCCGATGCAGCGCGTTCGTATCCTCGTATGAATTTCTCGAGGACACTACCGTCAACCGCGTCGGCACCGACGATACCCATATGATTCTCGAACTGCAGAACGGGTCGGAATCCGAGCTTCTCGGCAAGAGTGCTCTGTGGTTCCAGCAACGAGACCGCCTCAACGTCCCCGTCCCGAAGCGCACGAAGTCGATCGGTCGGCATCCCGTGATGCTCGAGTGTTACCGCATCACTCGGCATGTGGTTCTCGAGTGCTCGGATTACCGTGTACTCTTGGCCGGTTCGTTTATTGACCCCGACTGGAACGTTCGCGAGATCACTCGGGTCCGCGAGATCACTCTCCTCGCGAACGTAGACGGTGTACGGCTGGTTCGCGAACGTTCCCTTCCCGACGATCCGGCCGTCATCCATCTCCCACGTCCGCTTGATGCTTTCCCACTTGCAGATCGGGTAGATATCCACGCCGTGATCGTCCGTCAGCGACTCCTCTGCGGGAATGTACTTCCAGTCGACGTCGCCTCTATCGCGTTCAACCAGCTCGACCTCCAGCCCTTCCGCTTCGAAGTATCCCTTCTCGGCCGCCACCTTCTGTGGCAGCATGAACGAGAACGGGAGATGAAACAGTCGTACTTTGTCATTCATTTTCCATCTAAGTCGTGGACATTACACTAGTTATTAATAGTATCGTGGGAAGTTTTAAGTAAGTAGGTGAAATGTTTGTCGCCTATCATGGATCGCGTGTGCAGAACTGACCGTGAATACGGAGAGCCCTCCCCGGGGGTCCGACTGGCAGACCTCGCAGGAGGGACGCGGGCGAGCATGAAGTTTTGGCGGATTGAACCGGGAGCGACCCTCCCCACTCACCGGCATTCGAACGAACAGATCGGGTTTCTCATCTCCGGTCGGCTCGTCGCCGTTCTCGAAGACGGAGAAGTACCGCTAGAACCCGGCGACTCCTACGTCTTTTCCAGCGACGAGTTCCACGGTGCGGAGAACCGCAGTGACGAACCTGCCGTGGGGATCGGTGTCTTGAGTCCTCCTCGAAACGCCCCGAGCTGGGGAGACGACCGCGCTGCGAGTGAGCCAGAGCAAACCGATCCGATCGAATCGGACGAGTAGGATTCCGTATGGACGCTATCGATCACATCAACGTAGACGTCAACGATCTCGACGCCTGCTATCAGTTCTACCGCGAGGTACTCGAGTTAGACTTGCTCCGGCCACCATCCGATTTTCAGGGCGAACACGCGATGTTCGAAGCCGGAGAGACCGTCCTCACGCTCGCTGAAACGGGACGAGCCGACGAGTGGGACGAAGAGAACATTACGCATCCACTCGATAAGGCGCATCTCGCGTTCGAAACCGGTCGCGAGAACTACGACCGGATGATATCCGAACTCGACGGCCAGTTCCCGAAGCAGGGGCCGTACGATTGGGACTCCTTCGAAGGATTCTATTTTCTGGATCCGGACGGTAATCTCCTCGAGATCATCACGTACGAGCCGGTCCCCGACGATATCGAGCGCACGTTACTTACTCACGACGACGTGTGAACTACCCCACCCTACTCGCTCGCTTGCGCTCGCTGAGGAGGGGGGCTTAACGCCTCGATTCAGCTAACGGTGGCAGCCTACGACTGCGTATCGCCACTCCCGTCAGTGGCAATGGTCTCTTTGTCGCTGCGCTCCTCTCGTGCGGTCTGTAGATATTCACGCCCTTCTTCCGTCTGCCAGAGCTTTTCGTCGAAGACGGAAGAATTGGTTTCGAACTTGTGAACCGTCGGTAGCTTCGTGTTATCGAACTGTGCGATCAGCGATCCGTGCTTTTTGAAGAAGTGATGCATCCATTGCTCCGCCTCGTGGTCGCCGCTGAACTGCATCAAAAGCTGCCAATGGTAGTTGCTGTCCGCGTTACAGAACATGACGACGTGCGGGTCCTCGACGAGTTCCCAGTAGCACTCTTCCCACTGGTCCTCGAAGTTGGGATAGTGAAACGCGATTCTGAAGCTGTGGTAATCGAAGATTCGTTTGTTTGGTTGGATCGATTTCCGGAAGACGTCTTTGTCAGACATTTCGTGGAGAAGTTCGTTCACCCGGTTGTGCGACAGTTCGATGCCGTACTGATCCGCGAGGATATCCCTGATTTCCCGAACGGGGGCCGTCGGGTTATCCATACGGACCTTCAAAAGAACGATATCTCTCGGAGAGAGTTCGGCGTCGAAATCGTCTCTACTGTTCATTCTGCTCTTGAGCGTTCGTTGATGCAGGCACGTAATAAATCTTCATACAATTACCAAACTATAGGTTCTCTTCTCGAAAGATGTATTGCATCATACCGCACTATATTATCATTGTAATTCGTTTTCTCGTGTGGTCACTGAGCGCCGCTGCGAATCCGTCGTGAACTTCCTGGAAACCAGCCGAGTTCGGACATGATAGGGTTCGAAATCATTGTGGAACAGTAACTGGCCAAAATCGGAGAAGCGTTCTTTGTAATCTAAACACGATTCCAAAATCATTCTTAACATTGTCATCCCAATTATCTATTACAAAATAACACCTACGGAGTAAATATAACTAATCGCAGTTACGTGAGTTGGGCAACAATTATTTCAAAAGAGAGCATACAGTATGCTGTTCGGTAACATGAGTGACATAGGCGGCTTCCAGGATAGGATTGCTCGTATCGATCTCTCGGACGGAGGGGTCACATACGAATCGATCGACGACGAGGACGCAAAGAAGTATATCGGTGCGCGGGGACTCGGGGTGAAGTACATCTTCGACCAGGGACCGGAGGTCGATCCACTTGGCCCGGACAACCTGCTCGCGTTCATGAACGGGCCGCTGTCGGGGACGCAGGTCACGATGAGCGGCCGGATCGCCGTCTGTACGAAATCGCCGCTGACCGGGACGATTACAGACAGTCACCACGGCGGCTGGTCGGGGGCCCGCCTCAAGTGGGCCGGCTTCGACGGCCTGACCTTCGAGGGAGAAGCCGACGAACCTGTGTACGCCTACGTCGAAGACGGCGAGGTCGAACTCCGGGATGCCTCTCACCTCTGGGGCGAGGGCGTCCACGAGACTCGAGACCGACTCGAGGAGGAACACGAGGGATCCTACGGCAAGAACCTCTCGATGATGGCGATCGGTCCCGCCGGCGAGAACGGCGTCAAGTACGCCTGCATCATGAACGAGGACGACCGGGCCTCCGGTCGCGGTGGCACGGGCTGCGTAATGGGGTCGAAGAATCTCAAAGCGATCGTCATCAAGTCGACCACGCAGATGCCCAAGCCAGCTGATCCGGAGACCTTCAAGGAAGGCCACCAGCAGGCGATGCAGGCCATCACGGAATCGGAGGTCACCGCGCCCAACGAAGGCGGACTCTCGATGTACGGGACGAACGTCCTGATGAACATCGGGGAGGAAATGGACGGCCTCCCGACCAAGAACGGAAAGTACACCTCGACAAAGAGTATGCGCGAAGCCGAGGGCGTCGACATCGACGCCGAGCGCGTCTCCGGCGAGAACGTCCGCGAGAACATTCTCGTCGACGAACCCACCTGCCACTCCTGTCCGGTCGCCTGCAAGAAAGAAGTCGAGGTCGACGTGATGCACAAGGGTGAAGAGCTGAACGTCCGCACCGAGTCCTACGAGTACGAGTCGGCGTACGCGCTCGGCCCCAATTCGGGCCACACCGACCGCGACGAAATCGCAGTCATGCTCGAGCGCTGTAACGACATGGGCGTCGACACCATCGACGCGGGTAACATGATGGCGATGGCCATGGAGATGACCGAAGAGGGCAAACTCGAGGACGTCGGCGAACTCGACTGGGGCGACTCCGAGACGATGATCGATCTGATCGAACGGATCGCCCGCCGCGAGGACGACCTCGGGGATCTGCTGGCCGAGGGGCCCCGCCGAGTCGCCGACCGGATGGACGCCCGCGAGAACTCGCTGGCGGTCAAGGGCCAGACCATCGCCGCCTATGACCCGCGCTGCATGAAAGGAATGGGTATCGGCTACGCGACCTCGAACCGCGGGGCCTGCCACCTGCGCGGCTACACGCCCGCCGCGGAGATCCTCGGTATTCCCGAGAAAGTCGACCCCTACGAGTACGAGGGCAAGGGCGAGCTCACCGCTCAGTTCCAGGACCTCCACGCGATCAGCGACTCCTTCGACATCTGCAAGTTCAACGCGTTCGCCGAAGGCATCGAGGAGTACGTCACTCAGTACAACGGGATGACCGGTCGCGACGTCTCCGAGGATGACCTCCTCGAGGCCGGCGAGCGGATCTACAACCTCGAGCGCTACTACAACAACCTCAACGGCTTCGACGGCAGCGACGACTCGCTGCCCGAGCGCTTCCTCGAGGACGGCATCCCCGGCCAGGGTGCCAGCGAGGGCGAATACTGCGAACTCGACGAGATGAAGGCAGAGTACTACGAGCACCGCGGCTGGGTCGACGGCGTCGTCCCCGACGAGAAACTCGACGACCTCGGGATCGAGGTCGGACCCGGAACCGGCGTCAGTGCCGACGACGGCGGTGCAGCGGCACCGAGCGACGACTGATATCCAAATAGGAGAGGCCAACTACCGATTCGACGATCACTCGACGTTCAGGTCGCCCGTGCCCGTCTTCGGTTCCTCGAACTCGAGTTCGATCTCGAGCTCGGCTTCCGATTGGTTCGAGAATTCGATCTCGACTTCGATCGGCTCGGCGAACTCGAACGGGATTTCCCAGTCGTCACCGCTTATTTGCAATTCGTTGCCGTCCTCGACGGCGTCCGCTAACGTCCGGAGGAACGCTGCCGTGTCTCCCCCGGACAGGTACACTTCCCGTTCGAAGAACCCGTCCGTAATCGTCGTCGTGTCCCGGGGTTGGCTGCTCGGAAAATCAACCTTTTTGACCATAGTATCTAATTTATACTGCCACTGGTTAAGTTTGTGGATGAAATCATAACATTTCTCGAGTAACTATTTATAATCGGGCCTACTCGTGTATTCGTATGACGCTGCTCGAGGTGTTCGGAAGCAGCCAGCGCCTAGAAATCCTCCGCGAGCTCACGCACAGGCCGATGTACGTTTCAGAGCTTACCGAAGCAGTCGGAATGGACGGAAAAACGGCTTCGCACCACCTCTCGGTGCTCGAAGACGCGGAATTACTCGAACACTATTATCAGGGAAATCGAAAATATTACCGGTTAGTTCGAAGTGTACAGTTCGAAGCGTCACCGCCACCTGAACGATCGTTCGTCCTGCAAGCCAACGAACGATCTACAGAGAGTCCGTCTGATTGACTGGGAAAAAGTGAGTACGCGAATGACAGGAGAACGCCCGGGGCTTTAGCCGTGGGATGAATCCGCCACTGCTGCGTCTCACTCTCGAATCGCGCGGAGTCGCCCCGGCGCGTCATCGTCAATTCCGACCACTGCATCGTCGGCCAGTGGCGTCTCACAGTCCGAACACGCGACCTCTATCAGCGTGTGTGGGCGCTCACAGCACGGGTCAACCGTCCTTTCCGTAACGTCGATGGTTCCACCACAGGCCGGACAAACGCGGATAAAGAGACGAAGGCTCCGGAGAAGGGCGATTCGGTCGTTCGGTGACAGGGTTTCCCATCCGCTGCCCCGCTCCGCAAGGAGACGACCCGCAGCAACGTCAGCGATCAGCGCCCATTCGGAGATCCAGCGTATCGATTGGTTCCCATCGATGACGGCCCCGGTCGCAGCGTGTCTCGAGACGTCATCGGTGCCAAAGAGTGTCCGAAGCACGGACTCATCGATATCCTCGGAACGGATCCCTTCGATTGCTGCCTCCCACGCGGTAGCGAACGAGTCGGTCAGCGCCGGGGCTTCGGCGTCCGTGAGGGCACCGATGGCGACGAGTTGCTCTTCGGTCGCTGCGTCGGCGTCGATCGATCTGGAGGCCCGCCCTGCGACCGGTTCTTTGCCGAACAGTTCGAGCACCGACGCGGAGAGATAGCGTTTCGTGAGTGCCGGCGTCCCTGGTACGAGATAGCCGCGAAAATAGATGAGAGCGAGTGCAACGAGGAAGAAGACGATTCCAACGCCAGTCCCAGCGGCGACTCCCGCGGCCCCGGCGAGTATTATCGCAATACCGACGTTTACGGCGGTGCACGGCGTGCACCGGTTTTCTCCGGTGTATTCGTTCCGCTTGAAAGCGTTGAGGGCCTCCATCTCGAGTAGATATTAGGCCGACGAGAAATCAAATTTCCGGGCCTTCCGGATTGCTGTCGGTACTGCACGCGAGACAGACCGGTTCCGCCTTTCGTCGATGTGAAAGGAGGTCGACCGAACGCTCGCGACCGCGAGTCAGCCACTGATCGGCACTCCGCCGAACACGAAGATCGCGATCAGCCAGTAAGCGATGTAGAGGCCACCGAGCAGAACGCCGTGCCACCGCTTCAGATAACCTTCGTAGAGGAAGTATGCGGCGAGAGCCGTCACGATAATCACGGCGGGGAGATGCAACGTGAGCACGGACGATTCGATACTGACCTCGCTGAGGAACATGATCACGCCGACGTTCCCCGTCACCGAGAAGAGTACACTCCCGATCACGTTTCCGACGCCGATCTCGGGGAATCCTCGTCGGATCGGCTCGATAGTGAGCATGATGTCCTCGAACGTGAGAATCAGCGTGAGGAACGTCGCCCCGAAAACGGTCTGATCGATGCCGAATCCTTCGATCACGACTTCGGACCCACCTTCGAGCAACATCGCCGCGAAGACGATGCCGGCGAGAGCGATGACGGAGAGACCGAGCCATACGATTCCGGAATCGGTTAAGTTCCCGAAAAATCGATCCTCGGGTATTTCCTCGAGCGAGTTGGGTCTAGCCGTTCCGCCGTCGGGCCGGAGATCTCGGATTTCCTCCCCGAATTCAGTGTTTCGGAACACGGGGACGTCGCGCTGACGCTCCCGGAGAATGAAGTATGCAAAAGAGAAAACAAAGAATCCAGTCAAAATCACTCCGTGAATGAACGTCAACGTTCCGAGAAGAACGAAGGGAACGAGGACGAACGGCGACAGCACAAAAATGACGAGGTAATCCGTGGGGAGATCGACCGGGAACGGGCGGACGATAGCTGCCCCCGCAAGTGTGATGCCGGTAATCGCCAGACCCGTTCCGAGCGCCATCCCCAGGGCGGCGCCTTCCAGTTCACCGGACGAGAGCACGAGTGCGAGGATCGTATCGTCGAACTCGAACCCGGTGAAGATGATCGCCAGCGCGAACAACGACATCTTCATATTGAGCGACGCGCGGGCGAGATAGCTGATCAGTTTCTCAGTACTCACCATGAGCAACGCGATACCACCGAGGAGGATGAGTACCGCACCGACCGTCCCCTGTGCCTCGATGAATCCCTCGATCGCCCCTTCGATACCGCCTTCGCTTTCTTCCGCTTCACCCGTCTCACCCTCTTGTGCGAGTACCGGAGCGACGGTCAGTGAGACGGCTACTAATAAGACGAGTACAATAGTGAGTGAACGATTCACATGCATATGGTGAACTGCGATAGTTTCCATTATGAATATACGTTCTCGGGTACAGAATTTCGTTGGAAAATTATACACGGAACGTTGGAACCCGTGTCCACAACTGGAGTCGCTTCCCCTCATCGGTAGAAATGTGTGATTTCATATGTGAACACTTATTGCGCGAATTTGTGGGTTTCAGCGACTCTGTAATCTGTGATCACTGGCCAAGACATACCAAACGGGCTCGAGATCAACGCGGAATTCGAGGAGAACTACGAGAAATCCACTCAGGACAGCTCGACCAGCGAGTGAATCGCAAAACGGACTAATCGTTCGTGCCGCGAGATAGCTATCCGTCGCCGACGACGTTCGGATCAGTACCGCCGCTTACGTCCGGCATTTTCGACCCTTCCTCGTCGGCCGCTGACCCGAGCGACTCGAGTCGAACGCTGGAGATTTCGTACTCCGGAATGCCGGCCTGCGGGTCGAACGTCTCCTGAGTGAGTTTGTTGACCGCGCCAGTCGCGAAGTGCATCGGGATGAACAGCGTTCCTTCACCGACGCACTCGCGGCGGCCATCGACGCGTTCAACGAGGAGGGATTCGACGTCACTACGCGCGAAAAGGCAATTAAGTGGTCAGGGACCCGTTCTCGAACGCTGTTTTCGCCTCGGGCTGACCCCCGCGGATATCGACGCCGATTGCCACATGGCTGACGAGAAACCCTTGGAATGCGGGCAAGGAAGTTTCCGCTGAGCAGCCGTACCCGAAAGTATGACAACGACGGAAGAACTCTCCAGGTTCGTTCAAAGCGTCTCCATCGACGGGTTTTCCGCGGACACGCGGGAGGAACTTAAAAAGCGTATGCTCGATACGGCTGGTATCGGGATTAACGCCCTCGGAGCGGAGCCGGTGGACGCCGTCCATCGGACGGTCCAGCGAGCTAACCCCGGCGACGACTCCACGCTCTGGGGACGTGACGAGACTGCGTCGGCGGTCGGCGCCGCGATGCACAACACGGCGCTGACGCGCTATCTCGACTTCATGGACTCCTTTCTCGCACCCGGCGAGACGCCCCACCCGAGCGACAACATCGGAGCCGTCGTCGCCGCGGCCGAGGCCGTCGACGCCTCCGGCGAGGCCCTCCTCAAGGGAATCGGTGTCGCCTACGAGGTCCAGGGCGAGCTCGCCTGGAATGCACCGGTCCGAGACAAGGGATGGGACCACGTGACCCACACAGTCGTCTCCGCGACCTGTGGCGTCGCAAAGGTGCTCGGCCTCGACGCCGAGACGACCCGGAATGCTATCGGTATCGCCGGAACTGCGCATAACGCCCTCAGGGTGACCCGTACCGGCGGCATCAACGAGTGGAAGGGCATCGCATCGGCCAACGCCGCCCGTAACGCCGTCTATGCGGCCTTGCTAGCCAGCGAGGGAATGGAGGGCCCGGAAAACCTCTTCGAGGGACAAAAAGGATGGAAACAGGTGATCAGCGGCGAATTCGAGGTCGACCTCGACTCTGGCTGCACGAGGGTTCACGATGTCATGACGAAGCGGTACGTCGCGGAGACGTACGCCCAGTCCGCCGTTGAAGGTGTTATCGAACTCGCGGAGCAGGAGAATATCGATGGCAGCGACGTCGAACTCATTGACTTGGAAACGTTCGCCGGCGCGAAACTCATCATCGGCGGCGGCGAAGGTGATCGCCATACGGTCGAGACGAAGGCTCAGGCTGACCACTCGCTCCCATATATGTTGGCAGCAGCGCTCCTCGACCGGGAGATGGGTAACGCCCAGTACGAGCCGGAACGCATCGACCGTGACGACGTCCAGTACCTCCTCCGGCACGTCACCGTCGAAGAGGACCGGGCGTTCACTGACCGGTTCGAAGCCGGAGAGATGCCCGCTCGCGTGACGATCGAACTCGAGGACGGCACCACTCACGTCGTCGAGAAAGATGCCTTCCAGGGCCACCCGACGAACCCGATGAGCTGGGACCAAGTCGAGTCGAAATTCCACGACACTGCCGGTACTAGCATCGACGAAGATCGCCGGGACGATATCGTTGCGACGATCAGGGATCTGGAGTCACACGCCATCAAGGATCTCGTCACCCTGCTGGCATAGGGCGTTGGACGGCTACTCGAGCAGGCTTCGCAGACTGTTCGAATCGCTAGATTTTCGGGATCTTACACCCCTAAATTCGGATCGAATTAGCTGGCCTCACCCCTCCACTAAGGATATGCGGATCGGATATGCGATCGGATTATGGTCGACCGAACGTTCGAGTTCCTGCATCACAACGAGCGCGAGGAAAAGCCCCGAGAGAAGGGTATCACGGAAATCCGCGGGCCGTATTACGATCCGATGGGACCGCGCGAGCTTCGCGATATCCTCGAGACGATGGGACAGTACGTCGATATCTACAAGTTCAGCGGCGGCTCGTTCGCGTTGATGCCCGAAGATGCGGTGACGGAGTTGATCGACATCTGCCACGAGTTCGACGTAAAGGTGTCTACGGGCGGATACGTCGAGAACGTCCTGATCCGTGACAACGACACGGTCGAGCAGTACTTCGAGGAGGCCGAGTCGCTCGGGTTTGACATCGTGGAGCTGTCGAGTGGGTTCCTCGCGATCGGGACCGACGACATGGTCTGGATGACGGAGGTCGTCGCCGAGGAGTACGAGATCGAGCCAAAACCGGAGATCAACGTCCAGTTCGGGGCTGGTGGTGCCACTGACCCGGAAGTCCTCGAGGAGCAGGGCCAACAGGATCCCGAGCAGGCCATCGAGGAGGGCCGCCGCCACCTCGAGGCAGGGGCAGATCTTCTCATGGTCGAAGCCGAGGGCATCACCGAGGAGGTCACCGAATGGCGAACGGATGTGTCCTATCAGATCGCGAACGAGCTCGGGATCGAGAACCTCGTCTTCGAGGCACCGAGCCCGGAGATGTTCGAGTGGTACATCAAGAACTTCGGCCCCGAGATCAATCTCTTCGTAGACAATTCCCAGATCGTCGAACTGGAGTGTATGCGATCCGGGCTCTGGGGGAAGGCGACCACGTGGGGCCGGACCGTCACCTGGAAGGGGGACCGTGAGTAGCGGGCTCTCTCACGGAGGGGTGTCTCCGTACCAGGTGCTCCGCGAAAACGACGCGATTAGCGACTGTTCTGTGATGTGGCTACCGGTATCGTCGAACTGGGCCTCGCAGTCATCATAGCGTCACAAGCTGACGAGCGGATTCCGTTGAGGATCGCCGACCCACACTCGAGACAACGCTTCGAATCTCTGGCAGGGACAAGGCCTGAACTCGTATTAACCAACAAAACTATGCTCTTGGCGTCTGTGTTGGTTAACACTGGCCGACTTCCATGTCCTACGAGCCACCGACGCCTCCGACGGAACTCCCGAATAACGTCGTCGACACACTCGAGGGTTACTCACCCGAACTCCTCCAGCAGGTCGCACAGTATGCTGAAGAACTCGCTGAGTATCGCGAGCGCGAGGTTCGGCTTGCGGAGGAGAGCGACGAAGAGACGATTGAGGAACGCCCTGAAGAACTCCCGGACGATGTTCCGGGAAAGGCAACGATCACGACCAAGGAAATCAACGACAACCGCTACTACTACTGGCAGTGGCGAGAAGGTGACAAAATCAAATCGAAGTACAAGGGTCCAGTCAATCCGGACGAGTAGGGAGGAGTCAATCGACTCGTTATTTTGTATTGGATTGTTCTGAGACACCCCTTTATCGATGTGTTCGTCGGCATAGATCACTTCAATCTCGAGAATTGAGAGATTCAAACAGACTCCACTGATACTCATTGATCCTCGAGGCCGAGATATTGGATTGAAGAAAGACTATTTTGAGAAGGCCGTGCTTTAGCGAAAAAAGTAACGCCGAATACTGAGGATTTGCGAGGAGAGACACCTCTATCGATGTGTCGATCGGGAGTCCTGAAATTATCGAGGTGCTCTCTCCGAACCAATGATTCTGATTGTACCCGAAGAAAGTGGACGTATCCACACAACACAGACACCCCTCTATCGAAGTGTTCTATCTGTGGGTAAAGGAGGAACAGAGACGAGAGAACGGAGATTTCGATTGGAGTAAAGAGAATTCTGGACAGCGATCGCCTAAGAAATGGATTAGTAGAGAAATGGGTTAACAAGAGGAGGATCGAATCAAGACCGTCTGAGAGCAACAGAATAAGTGCAGTTCAGAACACATCGAACACTTCGATAGAGGGGTGTGTGAGTGTTCATTCTAGAAAGCTAGAAGAAGAGAAGGTATATGACTCAAGTTATCAGCTGGTAGAACGGCTCTTGCCATGATATCTGGCAGTATCGCACCTCTCCTGTGATTTCCCCGATCAATCACACCCCCTCCCCCTCGAGGAACCAAACACATCGATAGAGGGGTGTCTGTGTTACCATCGATCTAAACCATAACACATCGTCGCTCGCCTTCGGATAGTCGTCATCTCTACTTCTCAATCGAGTGGAATCAATGCAAACCATCCACTCAATCTGTGAAATACACATCGATAGAGGTGGCAACACTTTTCTTACCACACTGTATGGACCATCGTATGGACGACTTCGAGGATCCTCGAGACGAGGCGGGGACATCGAAGGATGAAACGTCGGAGCAGTCTCTTCCCTCGTCTGATTCTACTGAATCCGAACCTTCTCAATCTTCGACCGAATCGGAGGCAGACGGTGAGTCTCAATCGATCGAGGATATGTTGTTGGAATTCGATCAGCAAGAAGGGCTGATCCGTGATCGGTCCCTCCTCGACCCGAATCATATCGTCGAAGAAGATCGAATCGTCGGTCGTGACGAGCAGCTCCAGGAAGTGACCAAGATGCTCCGTGTCGCCCTCGGCGACAATCGTCCCCCGAATCTCTTCCTCTATGGTCCGTCAGGGACCGGCAAATCGCTCATCACTAAGGCCGTTTGCAAGAATATAAGTGTGATCTGTGAGACACGGGACATCCGGTTCGGGACGATCGAGGTAAACTGCCAGGACCTCGATACCCTCGGCGTTGCAGTTTACGAACTAGCGAGTCGTGCTGCAGACGAAGCTCTCGTCGAGGTCGAGGTTCCGAAACACGGCGTCGCGACGAAGGAAAAGTGGGACGAACTCTATCGTATCGTCAACGAGAACTTCGATTCAGCGGTGTTCGTGCTCGACGAATTGGACATGCTCGTCGGTCGACGAGACAAACAGGAGCCGGCGTTTTCTCGATTGCTCTATCAGCTTTCCCGGGCTGGCGCGAATAACGAACTCACTGCACACGTCTCCGTCGTCGCTATCTCTAATGATACGAAAATGATGGAGTCCGTGGGAAGTCGAGCCTTGAGCTCGTTTACACCTGAAGACGTCCACTTCGACGACTACGATGCGAACCAGCTGCAGTCGATCCTCCGTCGACGACAGGACGCGTTCTTCGATGGCGTTCTCGACGAGGACGTCATTCCGTTGGCAGCGGCCTTCGCAGCTCAGACTCACGGGGATGCTCGGAAGGCGATCGATCTCATGCGCGTCGCTGGTGAGCTCGCGGAACGAGAGGGTGACGAGCACGTCCGTGAAGAACACGTTCGCGAAGCTCAGGACAAAGTCGAGAAAAATCGAGTGCTCGAGGTCGTTCGCGGTATCAGCACACAGAAGAAGCTCTGTCTCTACGCGACAGCGGCAGTCGCATCGGAGACGGACGACGAATCCGCTCGCAGTACGACCGGGTACCGAGTCTACCAGTTCCTCACGGACGCGATCGACGCCGAGCAGTACCACCAGGAAACCTACGTCAACAAGATGAAGGAGATGACGACGTACTCGCTCGTCGATTTCGAACGCCGGAGCCACGGACCGAGTTCGGGAATGTTCCTCGAGTTCCAGTTCGGAGAGCGTCCCGAGACGATTCTCGAAACGCTTCGCGAAGATTCGCGTATCGATATGATCTCTGCAGATGAGGTGGCGACCGTCGTTAAAGCACAGCTCCGGAACGAGACGTGACGTTCGTTGATTGTCGGTCCCCTCTATCGATGTGTTCCTTCCACTTGTTATGAAGTCGCATTCATCTATCAATCTTCTAAGTTACCACACACCTCTATCGATGTGCTATTTGCCGTCATAGGATCTAAGAAGACAAAAATGGGGGGTATCTGATTGCAAACGCTATGAAGAAGATTTCCCGATTTATTCGCAACAGGATGAATATACGGCTCATCTATATTTTCTCACGGATTGAGAACACCACACACCTCTATCGATGTGTTTCGGTCTATATTCTCTTGGGACCCGGTTCACTGACTCACTTACGCTGTTTGGCAGCCCGACTCACCTTTGCGATAGGGCCTATCGAATGTCACTCACTATCTATACGTCCCAATCGCAGCCATTGTCTCTTGAACGATCTCAGCCGTTCGATACGGTTCGTCCAGTTCGATTGTGATCGGGCCGTCATAGTCGATGTCGTCAAGCGCGTCGAAGATTCGTGGGAGTTCCAGATCACCGACGTGAGGCGGGAGGTGATGAGCAATACCATCACGGTCCTCTCGTCCAGTCTGGACGTCTGGGGGAAGGTCGTATCGCTCGTGGAGACGGTCGGTAGTCGCTGAGCCCAGCGGTGCGGTACTGTGGAGATGGATGTTCCGGACATCATTCATCGTGTGAAGTAACTCGATCGGCTGCCTCGAGTGGCCGACATCGCAGGTGAACGAAACTGCATCTTCACATCCCCTCTCCCGAGCGATTTGTTGCAGTGTATCCACATTTTCTGGCGTGACCAGAAGATACTCGTGAGGACCACGCGGAGCGACCTTCTCGAGACAGACGGTCGCAGTGATACACGACCCGTCGAATACGGCATCATCAAGATTCGCTCTCGTGGGGTCCGGCTCCAGATGGTCGAGCGCTCGATCGAACTCGGTGAGGAACTCCTGCACGACTTCATCGCCATCGACGTTGGAATCCGCCCACAACCGTGGGGCGTGATGCGCCGAAACCTCTGGCTCGAGTGAGTGGGTGGGCGTTTGATCGATGACGGAGGCCAGGTGCAGGTGACGAACTTGCGTTATTAACTCCGAGCCCTTGTCTCCGTTGTCGAGAAGTCGCTGAAGGTGGCCGCCATGAACCGTTTTGATTTCGAGCCCGAATTCCTCTAGTGTTTGTTTCACCTCGATAATGTGACGAGCGTACGGGTCCGGATCGTACAGTTCGATGTCGGCATCGACCTCGGAAATGGCCGAGAGAAATTCACTGGGGGTAGAACGCGGCTTGGAAGCGTGTTCCCGGAGCGGATGTAACGGGACAGAGAACTGAATACGGCGATCCATGGGCTACTGTAGTATTATTCTTTGAGATAATCATAGGTAGGCTGTACGGTTAAACGGATATCAGTGGAGGATTCGGATCACTGATTATGGCGAGTATAACTGAATCCTTGCGTTTGCGGGTTGTACTCCACCGTGGCGATTCCTTCGTATCCCGTATTGAGCATATGGATGAGACTCTCGGAGTCGGCTAGAATCTCGTACTCCCGCCGATGGGAATGTCCCGAAAGCGCGACTGCCGGCCGATGTATGCGAAGAGTCAACTTCAAGGCGATAGAGCCGGCGTGTAGCCCCTCGAGGTCTGCCGTTCGCTCCCCGATCGAATGATGCCTGTCGAGTTTCGTCCCATACGGGGGTACGTGGGTAAGGAGTATTGTCGGTGATGGGGCGTGCTCGCACCCATCGGAATCCTCCTCTCACCGGATGTTGGCGCTCTCCTGATGTCGCTGAGCACGGTCATCGTTGCCATCAACGCCCAGTTCCTCCGTCGCGTCAATCTCGACCTCCCCTCGCTGCCGGGGGTCGCTCAGTCCGGGAGTCCGCAACCTGCCGATTGACCACAGTCAACAATTGCCCTTCGAGTGCCTCACAATTCAAAGACAGAGTTGATGGGCCCTGCTCCGTCGAGAGATCGATTTTAATGGCTTTCCCTTGTACTCTCTATTCAGGAGGGAATCCACAATGTCCAGTCAACATCAGGGCGACTCGCTCCTTCGAATAGTCCTCGTCGTACTCGCTGTCATCGTGTTCTTTCCCCTGTTGATGATGGTGTTTGCGGTGCCGATGATGGGAATGATGGGGTGGTGGTGGGGTGGCGGCTCAGGTATGGGAGTCTCACCGATTTGGGGCATCGGGATGATGCTTCTCTTTCTCCTCATCCTACTCGGGGTCGGATACTTACTGTACCGTGGTCTTGTGGGCGGTCAGGTTCTCGAACGCGACCGTGCACTTGAAGAGTTGCGAACAGCGTATGCCCGCGGGGACCTGACTGACGAGGAGTTCGAACAACGGCGACAGCGCTTGCAGAGAGACCAAGAGTAAGAGTATCCGTAATTGTCCTCTCCGAGATTCCGTAGACCTGTAACTGGCGTTGCTGGTAACTCTGTTTGTTGACTGCCTTCGGAGCGGAACAAGATAGTAGGTGATGGCGAGCATACGGTGCTTATGGCTGACGAGCACCACGATTCTGATCCTGGGGCGAGTGATCATGGACACGACGCTCCTCACGGCTACACTGACGCAGGTAGTCACGCGCTTCCCGGTGGCCTCACTGTCGCTGTGGAAAGACTCCAACTTGAAGCGTCCGAGACGCGGGTCGAGTCAGGGGAGACCCACGAGTGGACGTTCCAGATTGACACCGAGGACGGAAACGTAGTCACTGCGTTCGAAAGACCCACGATCAACTCGCGCACTTGATTCCCGTCCGTCGTGACCTCACGCGCTTCCAACATCTCCATCCGACACTGGGCGAAGATGGGACGTGGTCCGCAGAGTTTGTCCTTCCAGATCCCGGCGTCTATCGGGCATTCGTTGACGTACTCGTGGATGGCCAGCCGACGACATTCGGTGTAGACCTCCTATCGTCGGGTCCAGCTCAGTACGAAGATCGTCCCCGAACCACGCGCGAAGCCGAGGTCAATGAGTACCGCATTGAACTCACTCCAGAGCAGATCTCTGCTGGCGAAACTGTGAGCATCGAGTTCGAAGTACGCGGGGACAATGATGTCGCTCGCCTCGAGCCCTACCTCGGCGTACTTGGTCACCTTGTCGCGCTTCGAGATGGAGATCTCGCGTATCTGCACGTTCATCCGGAAGAAACGGACCCGGAGGATGGCGTCGTTCAATTCGCTGTCCAATTCCCCACCATTGGTCGATATCGACTTTTTTCCAGGCGAAACCGAATGGAGTGCTAATCACCACGTCTTTTGACGTACAAGCTGGGGAATACTAACCTCGCATGGAACTGGTCACGTCGCTATCGTGGAACGCCCGGTGCGTACAACCGACTACTTGATTCAACTATCAAAGGTCTTCTCGGGACGACGATTGTACTCCTCACGTACGTTCGGCCTATAGTAGCGGAATGCATCTAACTCATCGACACTCTCCATCTGCAACCGAATCTCTCAAGGTGGCTGTTCCGGACTTCAGGATCGATCACGCTCCACTGGATAGTCCGACTCGGAATCCAGACCTAAGTGGGTGGCTTCGTCTTGGTTTACAAACCCACGTGTGCAAGATTCGCGCCCTGTATAGAGCGGTTCACCGTAGAACATCCGTTTCACCGTCAGGTTCGTTCGTCGTATGACCAGTCTGAAATTCTCCTCGGAGGTACTGCTCGCCACGTCCTGTCAGACGGTACTTCCCCCGTTCGACCTTCTTGAGGAGATCATGCTCGTTGAGCACGAGTAGCCGGCGGTTCACTTCTTTCCGGCTGTAGTCAGTATTAATGGCGACGACCGTCGGAGAGAGAACTAATTTGGAACCGTGGAAGACGGTGAGGATCTCGTCGTCCATCGGCGTCATCCACTCGGGTTGTCGACGGATCCGATTAGGATCGCTCAGTAACACGCGCGACCACTCTGTCATTCGCACGTCGTTCGTCACTGGATCGTAGAGGCCGAGGACGACCAGCAGAGCGGCGGTGCCATGGATCCAGTGGACAAGCGACGGTGCGAACAGTTCGGCAATCGGCGCCCCGACCACAGCCAGGATCAGTCCACCGACAGTGACGAGGACGAACCGACGGTAAGCCGTCACCGACGCTTCGAGCGAGAGGAAGTATAGTAGTTCGAGAGCGATGATGGTCCCGACTACCAGGTTGTAGCCGGCGAAGGGTGCCACCTCGTTCACGAACGCTCACCTGCCGGCTGGTGGTTGCGGAGTATCAACATGCCGAGGACGACGGCAACGATTGTATTCGCCGCGCTGCGGACGAAGTGGAGTATGGAATCAGGGCCTTCAACGAGTAGCATTATGTGGTATATTGTCACTGCGAGCATGCCGAGCGAGAGAAGGGCGATTGCAGTTCCGAACGGGGAGTCTTGGAAGATACCCCACGAAAGAAGCGCGAATACACCGGCCCCGGTACCGGCAGTGATTGCAAAGAGGATACCGAGGAGGTGAACGACGGAGTGGGTCATACACAAGATACGCGTCTTCTGTCCGTCAAATTGCACCATGAGATTTCACCGGTGTAAAGAACGGCTTGGCGGCCCTCTTAACAGCGTATTACAAGATCGAACGGTACTGGCCTGATAGACACGGCCGACGATGGGGTTCACATCCGTCGGTAATTCCATGTGAACACGTCCTTACCGATCGGCGATATCACAATGCCGTCATGGGATTTTAGACCTCACTATTTGGTCGGCAGGTCGTGGGATGTGACTAACAATACTGATCCGGAGCGACCGAACGACCGGTATGGCACTGACCGAAATAGATCATGTTAGCGAGAACGAGGAGATGCAGGAGTGTATCGATAGCTGTTTCGAGTGTGTCCAAGCCTGTGAATGGTGCGCCGACAAGTGCGCCGGCGAGGGCGAGGAGATGGCCGAATGTCTACGACTCTGCCGGGACGTCGCCGATCTGGCGTCCATGCATGCGCGGTTCATGGCCCGCAATTCCGACTTCAGTTCCGATCTGGCGGCGATGACCGCCGACGCGTGCGAGGAGTGCGCTGATGAATGTGAACAGCATGACGCCGAACACTGTCAGGTCTGTGCGGACGTCCTCCGCGACTGCGCCGAGACCTGCCGGAACATGGCCTCGGCCTGAGGTCGACAGTTACGACACACATCGGAGCCACGTACGTCGTGCGCTCCTCCCTCAAGCGTCGCCGACAGGGGCGACCATTCGAATGACTGCCGAATTGGGAAACGGACGCGCCGACTACAAGCAGATCGTCCACCGAGGAGCCGAATTGACGATTGACGTGTCGTTCGCAAGACGTTGACGCCGCGATTGAATCCGACGCTATCATGCAGTACAACCTGATCGAAGCGTACGGTGCCATCGGCGACGGGATCACAGTTGCCCTCGTCGGCCGTGACGGCTCGATCGACTGGTGTCCGCTCCCGCACGTTGAGTCGGCGAGCGTCTTCGCCGCCCTACTCGACGCCGACCGTGGCGGTCGCTTCGCCGTCCGCCCCCGGCAGTCGTTCGAGTCCGTCCAGCGCTACCGCGACCGGACGAACGTCCTCGAGACGACGTTCCGGACCGCTGGCGGCACAGCGACGGTGACCGATTTTATGTCCGTCGCCGAGACCGTCGACGCCGATAACAGCCAGCCTGCCGTCTACCGGAAACTGGACTGCGAGGATGGCCCGCTCGAGGTCGAGATCGAGTTCGATCCCCGGTTCGACTACGCGCGCGATGTCCCCGAGATCGAGCTAACGGCTGACGGTGTCGTCGCGACTGGCAATGACGAGCAGGCCGTCCTCTCGGCCGACCTCCCGCTCGAGACCGTGGGCGACGGCCACGGGGCGAGCGCGGCGGAAACGCTCGAGAGCGGCGAGACGCGCTGGCTGGTGCTCAGCTACGGCGACGGGATCGACCGTGAGCCGGCGCGCCACCGGGAAACGCTCGCCGAGACGATCGACTACTGGCGAGAGTGGGCCCACGACTGCGGCGACGGGGAGTGTCCCGTCGGCAATCGGTGGCACGACCTGGTCGTCCGGTCGTCGCTCGCCCTCAAACTCCTCATCCACCGGGAAACGGGCGCAGTGTGTGCGGCCCCAACGACCTCGCTACCGGAGGACCTCGGTGGTGTCCTCAACTGGGACTACCGGTACAACTGGATCCGCGATGCGGCCTTCACTGTCAGGGCACTCTCCGAATTAGGTCACCTTGAGGAGGCCCAGTCGTACTTCAAGTTATGTCTCGACCACTGCCAGCAGCATAAACCGGCTGACCTACCGCCGGTCTACGGCCTCCACGGCGGAGGCGACCTTGAGGAACGTGTCCTCGACCACCTCGAGGGTTATCGTGGATCAGCCCCTGTTCGCATCGGCAACGCGGCCCAGGACCAGCACCAACTCGACGTCTATGGCGAGTTAATCCTCGGGGTCTATGAGATGGTCTGCTACGGCGAGCCGGTGCGGCCCGACGACTGGACGGTGGTGCGCGACCTCGTCGATTACGTCTGTGACGGCTGGGACGAGCCCGACGCCGGCATTTGGGAGATGCGGACCGACCACGAGGACTTCGTCTACTCGAAGGTCATGTGTTGGACGGCACTCGATCGCGGGATCGAACTCGCCGAGGCCGCCGACGGTGTCGACGCGCCGCTCGAACGCTGGCGGGCAGCCCGAGACGAAATCCGTGAGGCGATCCTTGAGCGTGGATTTAGTGAGGAGACGAACAGCTTCGTGAGATCGTTCGACGACGAGGACACGCTCGACGCGGCGAACCTGCTTGTCCCGGTCGTCGGCTTCCTCCCGTCGGACGACGACCGCGTGCAGGGGACGATCGACGCGACGATTGATCGGCTGGCGACCGACGACGGGCTTGTCCGTCGCTACGAGGGCGACGATGGCCTCCCCGGGGCCGGCAGTCCATTCGTTGTCAGTTCGTTCTGGCTCGTTACCGCGCTCGCGCTTGCGGGACGAACCGACGAGGCCTGCGACCGCTTCGAGTCGATCCTCAAATACACCAGCCCCCTTGGACTCTTGGCCGAGGCGGTCGACCCCGAGACCGGCGAGCAGCGCGGCAACTATCCGCAAGCCTACAGTCACATCGGACTGATCAATAGCGCACTCTACCTGGCGGACGCGAACGGTTCAAGCGACGCATCGCTGGCGCCGCTCGGGAGCGACGGCGACGACGGCGTCGACTCGGGCGACGAGATCGTGCGGCAGCCGAACGACATCAGAACATGAACGACGAGAACACCCACGACTCGAACGAGGAACCGACGGCTGTGACGACCGACGCGAGAGAGCGCTGTCCGCGACCCGCTGGCGACGGGGGCGGGGCGAACGGCTCGACTGGGTGCGGCGGCGAAAACGACGGTGACGACGGCGGCGACTCGATGCGGCCGGGCGAGATGATGCTGCAACACCCGACGAAGGAGATATGGCCCCAGTACGCCGTCATCTCGCTCGGGGTCTGGCTCGTCGCGACCGCGCCGGCGCTGGGTTACGAGAGTACGCTGGTGTTCTGGAACAGCGTCCTCAGCGGGCTCGTCCTGATCGCGCTGGCCGGCGCCACGATCTTCCTCGAGAGCGGCTACGCCAACTACGCCAACGGCTTCGTCGGCCTCTGGCTGGTGTTCGCGCCGATCGCGTTCTCGGCCCCGACGGCTGCGGCCTATGCGAACAACGGGCTCGTCGGCACCATGGTAATCGCGTTCTCGGTGCTGATCGTGATGCGTTCGCAGATGGAGGGGCCGACCGTCCCGCCGGGGTGGACGTACAACCCCTCGACGCGCGCACAGCGCGCGCCGCTGATCGCGCTCGGCATCTTCGGCTTCTTCGCCTCGTGGTACATGGCCGCCTTCCAGCTTGGCTACATAGACAGCGTCTGGGACCCAATATACGGCTCCGGAACCGAGCAGATCCTCACCTCCAGCATTTCGGAGGCGTTCCCGGTCTCGGACGCCGGTCTTGGCGCGGTGGCCTACTCCGTCGAGGCCCTGATGGGATTCATGGGTGACCGACGGCGATGGCGGACGATGCCGTGGATGGTCGCCTTCTTCGGCGTCGTCGTGATCCCCCTGGGCTTCGTGCAGGTGCTGCTGGTCATCTTCCAGCCGGTCATGGTCGGCACGTGGTGCACCCTCTGTCTCCTCTCGGCGTTCGGCATGCTCTGGATGATCGCGCTGACGGTCGACGAGGTCGTTGCGATGGGCCAGTTCGTCGTCCGGCTGATGCGCCAGGGCGACAGCCTCTGGACCGCCTTCTGGATGGGCGGGAAGCTCTCCGAGGACGAGTCCGGCGTCGACGAGCGCGCGATGCGGGACATCGGCGACTCCCCCGCGAACGAGCCGTTCTGGGGCGTCTCGACCCCGTGGACGCTGCTGGGCGCAATGGCGCTGGGCGTGTGGTTCATGCTCTCGCCGACCGTCTTCGGAACGACCGGCTTCATGGCCGACAGCAGCCATCTAGCCGGCTCGCTGATCGTCTCGTTCACCGTGATCGCGACCGCAGAGCCGGCGCGAGCGATCCGGTTCCTGAACGTCCCGCTGGCCGGGTGGGTCGCCGTCGCCCCGTGGCTGTTCGACGGCGTCCCGACACTTGCGACGATCAACGCCGCCGTCGCCGGCGCCCTGGTCGTGATCCTGAGCGTTCCGCACGGCTCGTTCGAGGACCGCTACGGCGGCTGGGAGCAGTACGCCACCCTCCAAATGTTCGATCGACTCAACCCGCTTCGCAGCTAACGATGTCAGGAACGACCGATTCGGAAGTCGTCGTCGTCACGGGCGCATCGGCCGGCGTCGGGCGAGCCACCGCTCGCGCGTTCGCCGAACGAAACGCGAAGGTCGCCCTCCTCGCGAGGGGCGAGGACGGCCTCGAGGGCGCGCGCGAAGACGTCGAGGACGCCGGCGGCGAGGCAGTTGTTGTTCCAACTGATGTCTCGAACTATGACGAGGTCGAGGCAGCGGCCGAGACCGTCGAGGATGTGTTCGGCCCGATCGATGTCTGGGTGAACGACGCGATGGTGTCCGTGTTCTCGCCGGCTGCGGAGATGACCGCCGACGACTACCGTCGCGTCACCGAGGTGACCTACCTTGGCTACGTTCACGGGACACAGGTCGCCCTCGAGCGGATGCGGCCCCGCAACGAGGGAACAATCGTCCAGGTCGGCTCGGCGCTGGCGTATCGCGGCATTCCGCTCCAGTCGGCCTACTGTGGCGCGAAACACGCCATTCAGGGCTTCACTGAGTCCGTGCGGACGGAACTGCTCCATGACGATGTTGACGTGCAGCTGTCGATGGTACAAATGCCTGCGATGAACACCCCGCAGTTTGAGTGGTCGAAGAGCCGGATGTCGAAACAGCCCCAGCCAGTCCCACCGATCTACCAGCCCGAGGTCGCCGCTCGAGCGATCACCTGGACCGTCGACCGCGGCAAGGACGAACTGTGGGTCGGCCGATCGACGGTGAAGGCGATCCTGGGCAACCGGCTGATCCCCCGGCGGCTCGACAACCTGCTCGCAAGCGGCGGCTACGACGCCCAACTGTCCGACGAGCCGACGGATCCGGACCGCGAGCACAACCTCTACGAGCCGGTCTCGGGCGATCACGGCGCGCACGGCCCGTACGACGAGCGGGCGCGCGACCGGAGCTACCAGCTTCAGGCGTCGATGCACCGGCGCGTACTCGCCCTGATCGTCGTCCTGGCGACCGCAGTTGCGAGCGTCTTGCTTGGTCGGAGCCTGATGGATGACTAAATTGTACTGCTTGAGGTCGTTCGCTGTGTCGATTTCGCCGACTAACGTCTGAGAAACTCCCTTTCAGATACACCCCTGATTAACATTAGAACTACAAACAAGCTAACGTCGATATGAGTGATGCCGAAGCGGACGACGAGGGTCTCCCAGAACAGTAATGGCCAGTATTAAGTGACGCTTCCGAAAGCGATGGGCAACACCCCCGACCTTGCTGGCGAGGCCGTTGTGTGGGATATCGTTTCGTCGACGAAACTCTCCCTCGATAAATAGCGAAGTTCACGCCGAACTACTGCCGCCAGTCGCGGTCACCGACCAGTCGCTCATCGCCGGTGGTGTTACTACTGCGAAAGTCACACCATTGCTTAATACTCAGAGCAACTCTGTCGGCCAATGACGTGTGATATGTGTGGGCGGCCGATAGACGCAACCCGATTATACAAAGCGACTGAAGTCGAATATCGGTTGCTGTATTTAGTAAGAGGTGCGGCAGACAGAGAAGGGTATGGTCGGGTCACTTCATTTGTACTCAACAGAATTTTCGATAAGCGTACTTCCTGTACTGTACGCTCACCACTTTCGCAGATTGAGCCAAATCTCGTGCTACATTCGCGCTGTGTATTCAGCACGTCTTGCCCGTTCTATCCAGTAACTGGTAGATTTGGCACGCTGAATACAGAGGATGAGTTCAGCACGGCGGCATCGTTTGTTTCACACCCAATATACTGAACCAGCCGTTCTGTGGATATGCATATAACTACAGATGGGACTATTGCAGGAATATATGTATGTTGTTCTGAAATAACCTGTTATGAGTAACTCATACCTATCTCGCCGACACCTTCTCGGAGTCGTTGCATTGCCATCTCTGGCAGGGTGTACAGCACTAGGATCAGGACCGGGCGTCCGGTTGGGGAACATTCAGATCGGAAACACAGAGGATGAGCCAGTTACGTTCAAACTTCGAATCGAACGAGATGGCTCGCTGATCTACCAGAACCGGATCGAAGTATCTGCCGGCTATCTACACGACGTTGAACGGACGTGGGACTCAGATCCAGGGGCGTATTCTGTATTCTACACCTCATCCTTCGGAGAAGGGATTCACCGTCTATCCATCCCTGCGGATGAGGGAGGTGGAGATGGAGACTGTGTTGATATGCGATTCTACTGCTGGTCAGATATCACTGATGCGATTATCTATGACGAGGACAAACCTGAGTGGAGCGGCTGTTAATCTCTATTCGGTCCTCTAGATCTAACGACTAATAAGTCTCCCATCTGTACTTAGCGATCGCAGCCTTCGGAAATTGGCCCTGATCTCGTGCCACACTTGCGCTGTGTATTCAGCACGTCTCGCTTGATCTATCCAGTAACTGGTAGAATTGGCGTGACCGATATAGAGGTTGGATTCAGCACACGGGTCAGTCGACAGGAACGCGATCGATTCCATCGTGACGGTCGTGGATCGATACGTGCCCGTGTCCCAGTGTCGATGCCTTCTCCTCGAATTGGGTGACGAGCTCCTCACTCGGCCGTCCGTACACGTCGATGGCCTCGAGGTCGATGAACTCACCGATCGGGGGGAACTTCGGGCCCGCAACCTCCATGTGATACGCTAATGACGCCGAATTAGCGTGCGCGTGTACGACGGTCATTCGGGTGCCATCATCACTGAAGTAGACGTCGTACGATAGAATGCCCGGTTCGTTGGCGTCGACGAAATCCACCAGATCAGACATCGCTGTCTTGAGTTCGTCCAGGTTTCCATCACGTACTATCGACTGGTCGACGTACACGATCACGTCAGCCACCCCTCTCCGTTGTGGTTAGCTCCATTGTTCTCTACACGCCGGCAGACTATGTGTCCTTTTCGCACACTCCGTAGAATCGGGAGCCAAACAAAATACGCGCTGTGTATCTCGCAAGCTTCCCTCATTCTATCCAGTAGGTGGTAGAAAGCGTGTGCAAGATACAGAGGATAAAGTCAGCACGGTGGCTCGCTTTATTTCGCACAACTAACCCGGAATTATCTGAAAGAGAACGTGCGTACTGAACAATTATTACTGACGGCTACGAATAGTGCACTATGTTTCCTGAACGCATCGAGACGGAACGCCTCCATCTCGAACGAATCTCACACAACACTGTCGATGTATTTGCCCTCTACGAGTTCTACAGTAAAGGCAACGCCACTGCGGAGATGTTCAGTTCATCGCTGATGATAGTAGGGCCACCTTCATTCTTTGCCTCCCACTCTTTGGGGGTCGCCTTAGATTTAATCGAGAACTCCTTGCTCAAGGTCTCATCGTCGTCCTCGATGATGATCCGCGTCGGTTCAATAGAAGTAATGTCACTATCAGGACAAGAGGCGGTGTTGGCCAGTGAGAAAATGTTAGTTGAACTCGCCCAACTTCCACTCTTCTAGTACTCTATCGGCAGCGGAACAGCTATCAAAGCAATCTGACTTCATCTACTGTTACGCTTCGGCGGATTCGCTATAGATTGACTTCTTGCACAGATCGTGTCTTCGCAACTACACATTCCGAGCTGAGACTCTACCCTAGAACGGGTACAGGTTGTACATATATTCGATAAGAACGTTATCTATAGCTCTAATTTAAGATTCTTGTCTATGATTCTGATCT
>NZ_CP084471.1 GCF_020405205.1 Natrinema salinisoli
AGCTACAGACATTTTCCATAGATAGATATTACAGACGTACGTTACAGATAGTTGTTACGAAGATACGTTACAGACACTTGTCATAGGCTGGTTATTGGGACAAAAACGCAGTACTGGGGCGTCACAGAAATTTGTTACAGACGTATGTAACAGACGACTGCTACAGATGACTGTGGCATGTTTCTGAAACAGATTTATGTAATAGACGACTGTACGGTCTGTATATGATAACTGTAGTCGTGTACTCCGAATCGGGCGGTACCTTCAAAACCACCACAACAGCGAATCTCGCAGTCAGTCTCGTCCGGATGGGACTGGACGTCTGCGTGATCGATCTCGACCCACAGGAGGGCAACTTGACGAGCCTGTTCGATGTCGGGGAACACCGCAGTGATCCGGAGGCTGATAACCTCGTCAAGCACATCCTCGAGATGCCGGACGGTGATTTCGAGGACCTCATCGAAACGTCGGACGAAGGTGTCGATGTGATCCCGAGCCACGACATGCTCGGTGACTTCACATCGAATCTCGAGCAGAAGATCGCCTACGAAACGGGCATGAAGAACATGAGCAAAGAGGAGTTCCCGCGGTTTGAGCTCCTCTATGATCTCCTCTGGAACGAACAGGAACTGCATGAGGACTACGATGCCGTCCTCATCGACCCGAACGCTCGAGCGGAGGACCTGCTGTACAACTCGATCTACGCTATGCGGACGCTGGTTGCGCCGGTCAAACCAGCTGGCAAAGGGAATCTGAGTCTCGATGGCCTCGACGAACTCGTCGGTAACATGGAGCGCAAGCTGGACATCGAGGTCGGCCTTTCTTGTGTCGTTCCCTCCGGTGTCGGCCAGACGAACGCCCACCAGCAGTACTCCAAGCAGTTCAAGAACACCGACGAGTTCGCGACGCCGATTGCAATCCCCGATCGGGAGAGTTTGATGGATACGATGTGGGAAGCGCGGGGTTCGGCGTACAAGGTCCTCGAGGAGCGCTGGAAGACCTTCGAAGAAGACGGCGAAATGGTCAGCAGTCCCGGTGAACGAAGCGTCCGTGACCGTGAACTCGAGACGATCCGAGATATACACGAACTCGGCGTGTTCGTTGCGACGGATACGTTCGACGCCCAAATCGATTCCGAACTCGTACTCGATATTCAGGGCCGCGGAGAGGAACGCTTCGATTTCCGAGATACCACTGAAACCGAGGTGGCGACCCAATGAAAGATGGCTCTGGGGATCTTGATTTCGGCGACAGTGGTAGCAGTGAGGAGGAGACAACCGACTCCGAACCGCCGGGTGGAAAGATCGACGACAGCCAGCCGGATCGTAGCCGATCGGGATCGTCGTCAACTCGGTCGGACCCGACGCCCGATCAGCCTGGCACATCGTCGACGTCGACCAACGAGTCAGAGCAGGACGAGCACAAGTACCCGTATTTCGTCCGTCGGAGCAAGGTGCTCGACGAGCGAGACGAACGAATTGAGGCCCATCTTCGGGAAGTCGTTACCAACCAGGAGTCGGACTTCCGAAGTGAACTCGCCGACGAACTCGAGACGAACGGTGACATTCCGAAATCGGACGCACGTGAATTCGCGCTCCTGTATGCGTTTGAGAATCCAAAGGGAGTTGCCGAGTTGATGCGTGAGGAAGGGTTTGGCGAGCTTGACTGAGGAATCTCTAATTCTATTCACCCCAATAGATTGTACGGTTGTTGATGGAACTCTGTGAGTCCAATTAAATCTCATGCCCACGCATAATGTCAGGTTCAGATTAGCTGATTCCATGCGAACGCGAATGATCTAAGCCACTAATTAGCAGTTGTTGCTTGAGCATTGCTAAAATAGTTTGGAAACGAAGAGGTATATTGACTTATCTCTATAAAGATATGTACTCGTTATTCTGATTTCCATGCCGTTCATATCTGAAATTGAGACCATGTCTCTCACAGGCGTAGTTCAATGAATGGTCTCCATCAATGGAGACCACGGCGTCGAAGGCGTCGTGTCTCTCTTGAAGTTTGTGAATGAACATATTCGCTATAACCGTGGTTATTACTGATCTAGGCTTCGTATGGAGTAGTCTGTTTGGTTTGGGAGCAACAGCAGTGTACAGCTTGTCCGATTCATCATTGAGTTGGTCACAGTTTCATCCACTGCAATGTGATTCGGACTGTACCCTGCCTCTGGCTGTAGATCGGCGCTTTGAACTCAATCATTGACCGTTGACCGAGCGCGATTAACACCAAACATCTATTGAAATCGAACTGTATTCAAAAACGAGAAGTAAGCAAGATATAGCTGAAGACTGAGCCATATCAACAGTCATAGTGTTTCTTTATTTTCCACAAAATTTGGGTCAATCTGGCTGGTATTAGTACTGAAACGTACGTTTTCGGGCATGAATCACTTGAAAACACCACATCTCATTCCTTCAACCTTACCTGAATACCACCTCACGGATAGAGCGTCGAACTAGATATCTGTGAGGAGGTTGTGGTCCGCGTCGATGGCCTGCGCGTCCTCGTCTAGCAGCGCCACAATGAGATACGGAACGTGTAATTCGAAGTACTCGACGAGCGACGCGATCCGTTCGGAATCGATCGCCTCGAGGGAGTCGAGCAACATGAACGGGACCGTCTCGTACACGTCGTGGACGAGGTAGCCGGCCAACGCGAACACGAGCCCGGTCACCTCTCGTTCGCTTTCACTCAGGTGGTCGATCGTGTCTTCATAAGCTGCACCCTCGTTGGTACTGCGAACGATCTTAAGATCGAACGATGACTTCGAGATCTTCCGACGGCCCTCCCGGACCTCGCGAGTGGTCCGATCGATCCAGATGCGGTCGAGATTGTCGTAACCAAGCGTCTCACGCAGGTTCTCCATGTGTTCGTTGAATGCCTCGACTGCATCGGCTTCGATCTGATCAATTCTCGTGCGAAGGTCTGTCAGCTCGTTCGTCACATCCTCACGACGCGCTTCGAGTTGGTCCTGTTCGTCGAGTCTCTCTTCGATCGTGGCGATTTCGTCTTCGATCTCGTCGCGCTCTCGCTCCTTGCGTTCGAGTTTGAACTCGAGTTGGTTGACTTCTTTGTGCTGCTCGAGGATTCCGCTGTACTCCTCGGTCTCGAGTTTGTCAACCTCGGCCTCGAGGTCATCTATTTCGTCGGTCAGCACTTCACGTTCGTCAGTGAGTTCCTCGATTCGGTCGTTCCGCTGTTCGATCTCGTCACCGATCGACTCGAGACGTTGCTTCGTCTGCCGGTACTCGGCCCGGTTTTCGTTGATCTCAGATAGTGTTTCCCGCCGGTCCGTGAGATCGCCATTGATCTCAGATCGTTCTTCGAGTCGATCCTGGCGTACGGTTCGGAGTTGTTTGATCGTCGCCTCAATCTGTTCGCGAGCTACCGACGAACCACAGGTCCAGCAGGTGACCGTCTCAGAATCGTCGAGTAACTGATCCGTGACCGGTCCATCGTCGTCGGTCCGATCGTTCGCAAGGACGGAGTCGGGATCGTCGAGGAGCTGTTCATTGAACTGGATCGTACTCTGGAGTTGTGAGATCTCGTCGGAAAGGTCCGCTTTCTCTTCCTGAAGCGTCTCGATCTCGGCCTCGAGGCGGCTAATATCGGTCTCGCCATCGGTCGAGAGCGATTCGAGTCGATCCCGAATTTCGTCCCGTTCCTCTTTCAGTGCATCGACACTTTCCCGTTCCGTTTCGATTTGATCGCGAACCCGTTCGAGTTCCGATCGTGTCTCGCGTAGCTCGTCAAGTTTCGATTCGAGTTTCGACTTCTCCTCTCGTCGCTGTTCGACGTCGACGTTCGCGTCCTCGAGTTCAGCGCGAGCCGTTTCGAGTTCGTCCTGTAGCGTTTCGATTTCGTCGGTAATCTGCGTCCGCTTCGCCTCGAGGTCGGGCAGACGTTCTTTCAGCGATTCGAGTTCCTCGAGTTGCTCGTCGAGTTCTCGCTTTCGTTGCTCGTACCGTTCGATCTCGGACTTGATTTCAGCGGTATCGACCGGCCGCATGATCAGTTCGCGGAGGTCGTCGCCGCTCCTGACAGCGCGGCGCGCCTCGTTGGATTCGAGTAGAAACGCGAACAGGTCCGCGAGTTCCGGATCATCGAGGTAGGGATTGCCCTCGGTGGCGACGGTCCCAGCTTGCCGCTCGAGTCGCCGTCGATAGCTCTCGTCGCCGAACTTGAGGGTTGCACTCCCCTCGTCAGCATCCGCTTTGAGACTCACCTGATCGCTTCCAAGCGCCGCCATGATACCCTGCAACAGTGACGTACGGTTGGTTGCATTTCTCCCAGAAAGGATCGTTGCTCCTTCTTGGAAAGAAACTTCCGTCTCGTCAATACCGCCGATATTGGTGATAGAAAGCATTGCTTCTCCCGGAATTTCTGGGGCCTTCTCATCTACTCTACTTGCCATGAATTCTATCTTTCGCTCCACATACATAGGTATTTTCGTTCCACTTGCGTGTGGGGAGACAGCTGGAAACCGGTCGACCGAGACGTCACCTCTCACTGGCGCCCAACCGCTTGCAGTCACAGGACTGCTGATCAAGCAAGTCTCTGATGGTGTATTCCTGAAAACAGTCCTCACAGGTCACCGTCACTGAGACGTTCACATTGAACTCTCCAATTTCGAGTATTCCTTTGCGATCGAGTTGATCGACCGTGTCTGCCGTTACTACCGCTGTCCTGTTCTGGAGCGCACCGAGTTTTTCGGCACTTCTCTCGAGTCGTTCCTCGTCACTGGGCGTCTCGACTGACGCGTCGAGACACTTCGTTAGATGGTTATACACTGTCTGGTGGGAGACAAAGTCGGATTCGACGTCTTCGACCGGAACGCCGTCGCGCTGGAGGTGTTTTTTCGTTTCGATACGTGTTCCGCTCGTGATGTCGTCGCTCGTGAGCAGCCTGTACGTGTTTTCGACCTCCCCCTCTTTCCGGGGGACATTCGCGTTTGTAAGTGCGGTTTCCAATATTCGGTGGTTCACGTACGTTGCGAGTTCGCGCGTGCTCCGTTGCTCGTCGCCGTCATCGGTCCAGTACTCGACGAGTGCCTTGTCGAGAGCCAATAGGTCGTACTTCTTAGCAATCCGACCAAGCTTGCAGTCGCAGGTAATCTCCGCTTCCTCTGATTTACGTTCGGTCACTATCCCGTACTAGTTCCGTGTGCGTAAAAATGGTTTCTATATCGGACTTCTTCATATCTATGTAGACGTATAAACCCATGCATATTAACCATATTCTAAAATATTATTTTATATAATTATTTACTAATTAGAATATAGTTTGACATCAGAATCTAGTATGTGTGTGTAAGAATTCATGTCATATATGTTTTGTTGGAGTCGTCTGCTATCAAACTAGTATCGGCCGTATTTACACCCGTACTTCTGTAATCAAGCCGCTCTATCATTGCTGACTCACTACCCAGTGCTGCTTCGTATTCGGTGCAAATAGATGATCAAATGGTAAATATGTGTAAACCATCATGAAATCGTCGGTGCGAAACACCGAACGATTCGAATGTGGATGATGATCCAGCGTTACAGTTCTTGGATTGAAGTCAAACGAGAAATGGTCTTCTCACTTATGTTTGACTTAAATACCACATAATCTTCATCACTCGATGCGATTTACAGTAGTACAGGTGTAATTGGATATGGGTTTACGAGTAAGAGATAGTCAACTCAAACTCCTTAACAGCCCCCTGAATTAGTGCGGGAAGTTCTGATTCGAACTGTTCACCTCGCATTCGGTGAGATGGTCCTGCGACAACCAAGCTCCCGATCACATCATCTTCGGGAGAGAATGCTGGTGTGGCGATCGCTTTGAGTCCTTCAACGTACTCTTCGCGAGCGATTGCGTATCCACGGTCGCGGATGTCGGCGAGTTCCGAACGGAGCTCCTTCCTGTCTGTAATCGTGTTGTCTGTTTGTGGCGGTAGGCCATGTTCGTCTAGTATCGCTTCACGCCGCTCTTCCGAAAGATGCGCAAAAATCGCTTTTCCAGAGGCTGTTTGGTGAAGGTATACATTCTGTCCGACCCGTGCCTCTGACGGAACGCCTTCTGTCCCCATCTCGCAATAGAGAAATGTCCCGATCCCTTGGTCCTCGGCGAGAAAGCCAACGAACTCACCGGTCTGATCCGCCACCTGCTGGACGATCGTTTTTGACTGTCGATGAAACGAATAACGCTCCCGTGCGGCCCCGCCGAATCGAAGGAACTCTAGTCCAAGGACGTACTCGTCG
This sequence comes from Natrinema salinisoli, assembly GCF_020405205.1. Lineage (NCBI taxonomy): Archaea > Methanobacteriati > Methanobacteriota > Halobacteria > Halobacteriales > Natrialbaceae > Natrinema > Natrinema salinisoli. The sequence continues at coordinate 6,261 of NZ_CP084471.1, forward strand.
TCAACCTTCGTGACGAACCGTCTATTTCGAAGTGTTTTGAGGTGTCGATGCACGGTACTCTTCGACATGCCTACCTCATCAGCGATCGTCGTTAATGTGGCTCTCTCGCACACTCGGAGCGTTTCGAGTATTTTGAGTAGTGTTTCGTCCGATTTGATCGTGCCGTCTATCTCCTTTCCCATGCCATGGCCAATGATGTGAATCACCATAGTTGTTCCGTCTCATGCAACCATCACGATTGTCCCTTGAAGAGTTGATAGTGATCGTTAGAGCATTGCACGAGACGGAACGAGTGCTGATCCAATTATTAGGTCGCTATATGTGCATTTTCTAGCCCAATATACCCTCTATATGCCGGATTTAGCCCCCTCTGAAATAGATCGTAATATTTTGGGTGGGAAAAATATGCATATCCGATATCCGCTTATTGCACGGTAACCAATGACGCGAAGCAGATCTCAAAACGGAAAATAGACTTGGTAGTCACACCCCGAGAACATGAGAATGAGATACGAACGAGAAGAGACCGAGCTATTTACTTCAACTCTGCATCGGCGATGCGGTCCTTGAGGGCCTGCTTCTCAATCTTGCCGACTTCAGTTCGCGGAAGCGACTCAAGAACTTCGAGATACTCGGGCCGTTTGAAGACGGCGATGCCGCGTTCCTCCAGGAACGACGAGACGTCCTCGAGTGAGAGGTCGGCCGCATCGTCTGTCAGTTCGACGAACGCGGCCGGTCGTTCTCCGAGTCGATCGTCCGGTATTCCGATTAGTGCAGCGTTCGCGATCTTTTGGTGCTCAACGAGTTCGTCCTCCACACCGGGCGCGTAGATGTTCTCTCCGCCGCGGATAATGGTATCCTTGATTCGGCCGTAGACCTCCAAATTGCCGTCGTCACGTCGAGCGAGTACGTCTTCAGTGAAGAACCAGCCGTCGTCGGAGAAGTTCTCTGCGTTCTCCTCCTTATTGCGGAAGTAGCCAGTGAAGTAGCCAGGTCCGCGGACGGCGAGTTCGCCTGCTTCTCCGGTAGGGACCTCCGTTTCGCGGTCGTTCTTTACGATGCGGATCTCGTCGGCCTCAGGTGCAATCGGACGACCGACAGTATTGGCTTGAATCTCGACATCATCGTCGGGATGAGAGCAGATGAGTGGGCCCTCGGCCATTCCGAAAATGTTACAGAATCCGACGTCCCAGCGATCGACCGCCTCTTCGACAACCCTCGGCGGAACCTTCTGGCCGCCGCTGACGAGTACCTTGAGTGAACTCAGGTCGTACTGATCGAGCTCGGAATGTTCGAGGATGTCGAGGATCTGGGTAGGCATAGGAAGCGTGTAGTTCCCACCGACACGCTCGATAAACGCCATGAGCGTGTCCGGCTTGAGTTCCGATTCGACTGCGACGGTCGCTCCCTTCCATAGAGCAGCGCCTACAATACAATTGAGTGAAGCGTTGTGACCAATTGGGACGCTCGGGAAGGCGACCCAGTCGTCTTCGACGCCGGCCGTGTCAGCCATCCGTTTCCACTGGAAGACGTAATCATTGTGGGTGCGTGGGATCGCCTTCGGCAATCCGGTCGTGCCTCCGGAGAGGAGCATGACGCCCGGTTTCGACGGATCGACATCAACCTCTGAGACGACGTCGCCATATTCGTCGAGCCAGCGCTTGTCGCGCATATCAGAGAACGTGACGCAACCGTTGGCGGACGTCGTCTTGTTGTCAGTGAGAGCGACGAGGTGCTCCAAGGGTGTATGAGAGTCGCGGACGTCTTCTGCGAGCCCGACAAAGTCGAATCTGGGCGAGTAGCGATCGTGATCGACAATATAGGCTCGCGCGTCGGTGAGACCGACGACGTGGTTCGCCTCGGCACTCCGGTGACGGGGGAGTACCATCACCGGAATGACGCCGATTCGGGAACAAGCGATGAATGCCTCGAGAAATTCGGTGCAGTTCGGTAGCTGGAGGACGATCCGCTCGTTCGGACGCAGGCCGAGTTCGCCGACGAGATATGTTGCGATCCGCCGGGAGTTTGCAGCGAGCTCTGCGTACGTGAGCTCGCGACGGGGACCGACGAGAGCAGTGTTGTCGGGTATTTCCTCCGCATGTCGGTCGATTACGTCGTGAAGCGTGATATTTTGCCAGTACCCGGCGTCGATGTACGTTTGCTGCCGTTCGGCGTCGAACGGAACATAACCGTCTAACGACGCCGTATCGATAGTCTCGCCTTCGACCATAGGTGTGGGTTCCCATATCGGGGCGGTGTTCTTAAATCTATGTCTTGGCTTTTGCCTTCCTGTTCTGTAACTCACACTTCCATAAGCGCACTATTCGTTATTCCCCACGGAATATGTGTGAAGATTTACGATTACCTTCAAGTACCCCCGTCATATACCGTGGTATGTGACACAAGACCATGATGGGAGATAGCTTTTGGACTCCGAAGACACCGGTACGAGCGGCGCTGTTGGGTTCCGTACTGGCGATGATTGTGCTACATCAAAGTGAACTGCTTGGCTTGATGAACGCTCAGACGTTACTGTTCGGCTGGCTACCGCTTCAGATCGCGTACGACATCGCGTTCCTTCTTATCGGTGTCGTCATCCTTTCAGTAATGTACGTCGTCGCACCCGAGCCGCCCGCGGATTACGACACGAAACTCGAGCAAGACGATGAACCGACCGACCCTGTTACCCCCATGGAGGGAGATGACTGATGCTGGCTGAATCGAATCTCCTTATCGTCGGCATCACTGCGATTTACCTCCTGATCGTTCTCGGTGTCGGTCAGCTCGCGGCGCGCACGACTGGGACCTCCCGTGAGGACTACCTGATGGCGGATCGGTCGTTTAGTACGATCATCCTCTTGGCAGCGCTATTCGCCACGAACATGACCGCAGTGGTGATGATTGGAGCGCCGGGGCTGGCGTATAACTCCGGTGCAGGTGCGTTCGGGTTCTTCGTCGTCCTGTTCGCATTCCTCTTCCCCGTCTTCCTGATGACGGTCGGCTACCGGATTTGGATGGTCGGTAAAGAGTTCGGCCACATTACGCCCGCACAGATTATCAACCACCGGTGGGACGCGGAGTACCTCGGCGTGCTCGCTATGGGAATGTTCACTGTCTGGACCGTTCCGTACCTCCTCGTCGGCGTACAGGGAGGGGGGATCGTCTTCGAGGCACTGACGGATGGACTGGTCCCCTACTGGGCAGGCGCTGCAATCGTCCTCTTAGTGGTCGGGGGCTACGTCTATCAGGGCGGAATGCGCGGGACTGGTTGGACGAACGCGTTCCAGGGAGCCGTTTTCATCGCGTTCCTGCTCGCGATGTTCGTCTGGATTCCGTTACGGGTTGGCGGGTTCGCCGAGGCGACGAACGCCGTCGCACAGATCAACAACGGCGCGTTCCTGAACCGCGCTGGGATTCCGCCGTTCCAACCGCGAGTCTGGTTCTCGCAGGGGATGATCGTTGCGTTCGGCGCCTTCATGTTCCCCCACCTGATCATCCGTTACATGACCGCTAAGTCCGTGAAAAATCTCCAGCAGACCGCCGTCCTCTACCCCGTCGCGGTCATCGTCGTCTGGGTTCCAGCAGTGCTGCTCGGGTTCTGGGGGATCGCCCTGATCCCAGACCTGGCGAACCCTGATTTCACCCTGCCAGCGTTGGTTGACGAGTTCCTCCCCATCTGGGTCATCGGCTTCGCTCTGGCCGGAATTCTCGCTGCGCTCATGTCGAGCCTTGACGGCCAGGTACTCACCCTTAGCACCTTCTTCACCGAGGATGTGCTCCGGCCGTTCTTCGATGTGGACGAGTCCAAAGAGATCCACTACACGCGGTTCTTCCTGATTGCGATCTTCCTCGCAGCGTTTGCAGGCGCTATGCTCACCCGGGATACAATCGTCGACACCGCGACATTCGCGTTTTCTGGATTCGCACTAATGTTCTTCCCGATCTGCTCGGCGTTCTACTGGCGTCGATCCAATAAGTACGCCGCGTATGCGGGCCTTATCTGGGGATTTGTTGGGCTTTGGGCGTTCGAGCTAGGACTGCTCCCGGGGAATCTCACCTTCGGGTTCCTGCCGTTCGTGCCACTCGCCGTCAGTCAGCTCGTCCTGATGGTCGTCGTTGCCTATTCGACACCAAAACCGCCGGAAGACAAGGTATCGGAGTACGAACGACTCTTCGAAAACGTCTGGTGAGCAGTCACAACAATGAAGGGAGTACGAGTTATCATGCTAAACGAGAACTCACGCATGCGAGGAACTGTCCAGTACTGCGAGCAGAGACAGCGTGCTAGCCAAACTGAAGAACACGTAGGTGGCCGTGAGATGATCGCAGCCTATCGCCGAGGAGGGGTGTTCTAACTGATGAACGTCGCAACTATCGGGGGTGGTCCCGGCGGACTATACGCGAGTCTCCTCCTCAAACGGAGCCATCCCAGCTGGGACGTGACCGTCTATGAACGGAATCCAAGGGGGGTCACATATGGCTGGGGGATTGTGTTTCCGAACCGAACGCTCTCGAACCTTGCCGATGCCGATCCGGCCTCTCACGAGGCGATAACCGAGACGTTCGACCGCTGGGATCCATTTGACATCATTACCGATGATGATCACTTCCGGTGCGACGGAAATACGTTCGCGAGCATGATGCGGACCGATCTTCTCTCCGTCCTCGAGGAGCGCTGTCGTGAAGTTGGTGTTGAGCTAGAGTATGAGTCGGAGATAACGGATCCCACCGCTATCGCTACCGAGGCCGATCTCTGTATCGCGGCCGATGGGATTCACAGTCACACGCGCGAGGTTTTTGCCGACGAGTTCAGCACGGAGATCAACCGAGGGAGCGTGCGGTTCTCTTGGTTCGGGACCGACGCGGAGTTCGAGGCGCTGACCCACATCTTCGTTGAGAATGAAGACGGTATCTGGTGTGCTCATACCTATCCCGGACCAACGAGCACATTCATTGTCGACTGTGATGCCGAGACGTGGAAGCGTTCTGGGATCGCCGAAATGACCGAAGACGAGTACCTTGCCTACCTTGAGGACGTATTCGCCGATCAGCTAGATGGACACGACATAAAGTCGCAGCAGGATCGGTGGCAGCGGTTCCAGACGGTAACGAACGAAAACTGGTACCACGACAACGTCGTACTCGTCGGTGACGCCGCTCACACCGCTCACTATTCGATCGGCTCCGGGACAACGCTCGCCATGGAAGACGCTATCGGATTGATGGAGGCCTTCGAGAGTCACGACGAGATCGACGCTGCGCTCTCGGCCTACGAATCGGCCCGAAAACCGTTCGTCGAAACCTTGCTGTCGGCGGCCGAGCGGAGTCGGATTCATTTTGAGGATATCGACCGCTATTATGACCTTCCGCCTCGGCAGTTCGCGATCCACCATCTTACCCGGAGCGGACGGCTCACGTACGGTAGCCTTCAACGCCGTGACCCAACATTCACGGATGCGTTTGACGAGTGGTTCGTCAAACGGACGCCGGGCGGTACGGAGACACGACCGCCGGCCCGCCAGCCGGTTCGACTCGCCGATACTGTCGTCTCAAACCGGTACGTCCGCGCCCTCGAACCCACGTCGTCCGCCGAAGGGGGAATGCCGTCGGCTGCTCAACTGTCCGCATTCACCGCGGCTGCGGACGAGAGACCGGGACTACTGCTCACAGAACCGCTAGCCGTCGCTCCCGAAGGACGGCCGGTGATCGGCACGCCGGGACTTTACACCGAGGATCACGGCGCTACGTGGACCGAGGCCGTTGAAACCGTGCCGGATGGAGTTACGGCCGGTGTTCATCTCACGCACGCCGGCGCAAGCGGTGGGCGCGAACCTCGCGTTTTCGATCAAGGCGACCGTACCGAACGAGAGTCGACGTGGGCGCCACGCCTCAGCGACGACTATCCGGTTCATCCGCAATCGTTCGACCCTACCGAAATGAGTTCGGCGGAACGGAACGCCGTTATCGACGATTTCGTCTCAGCGGCGCGTCGGGCCGCCGACGCCGACTTCGGGTACGTTCAGCTCCAGGCGGCCTCCTCGTCAGTCCTGTCGCAGTTCCTAACAGCTCCGGACATACCGTTCGAGGACGGCATCCAGTTCGTACAGACTGTCGTTAGCGATGTCGCCGACGCGGTACCGCCCGGAACGCCGCTCGGAGTAACGGTTCCAGTCTCGGACAGCGACGAGTGCGGACTCTCGCTCGAGGAGGCGTTTGTGGCCGTTCGCAAGTTTTCAGCGGCGGGCTGTGACGTCGTAGCGCCGGTCGATACCACGACTAGCGAGCGTGGACTGGCCGAGAAAGGACCAAGCGATTTCAGCGATGATATTAGAAACGAGGTCGATATCAGTACGTTGGCGACTGTACCAACCGCATCCGCCGATAAGGTGAACACGCTCGTCGCAACCGGGCGTGCAGATCTCTGCGTAGTTCAGGGGACACCGTCTCGCAACGATTGACTTAGGTCCACCTCGGGACGTTCCAAATGCCAACGCAGCCGTCGACGTTCGTGAAGGCTCCGCTGAGCCCTGTCGCAGAGTAGACTGCGTCGACGGCGACTGTCGAGACGATCAAGTCTTTTCACTCATGGTCTCTGCATCTGAAAATATACAATCACAAATCAGACGTTGCGCGGCGGAAAACAAGCGAGACAGGTAGCGAGGATCTCGATCCGCGCACAAAAAGCGTTCAGTCAACAGGCTGTTCGATGCTGGCGTCGAATACCTCTTCTGACCGGAAGACGCCGCGACAATCCTCGCAGACCATCTGTCTCTGAATCGCGTACTCCCAGAGTTTACCGCTGCAGTCCAGACAGTCGAAGTGCGCTCGGACGAACGGGTCCTCGTCGACGTAAGGGTTATCGAACTCGGCCATACGAGAATGGTATGGGCAACGACGTATATCAGTATTGCCCATTCGACGGCTGTGTGAGCGGTCGCGACGTAGCCAACTCTGTGACAACGGAGTGGAGTTGGGACCGCGTTACTCGTCAATCGCCGCCTCGGCGTAGAAGTTCATCGACCGTAGGATCGGCTCGTCGGTCATTCCCAGCAGGATCGCCTCGTCGTCGGGCTCATGATGGTGTGGTTCGTCCGGCGGTACGACAAAGATGTCCCACTGTCCCCACTCGAGGGCTTCGTCACCGACGTGGGTGGCGCCCTTGCCCTCGATGACGAAGTAGACCTCGACGGAATTGTGGAAGTGCGGGTCCGTCGGGCCGTCGTTGAGCAACTGGGCCCGGAACGACATCGTCGGGAACAGCGGCGGTTCTCCGGTGGCGGGATTGACGTACGCGAGGCTATAGCCGTCGTGAGGGTCCGGATCGTCGTTGTCAGCCCGCTGGCGCAGCGCCTCTTCCATCTCGTCCCAGCCGAAGCGGTATGGCGGCGTCGGCTCCTTGTTCCCCTCGAACGGGCCGGGGATCGTGCCGTCGTCGCGCTCACCGTCGGGACGGCCGCGGCCGTACTGGGAGGCCCAGTAGCCCTGGGTCTTCGTGACCGGCTGACGCTCAAGTTCGTGGTTCTCGAAGACGTGAGCGTTGTTTAGCGTGTCGAGGAACAGCGGGAGGTCGAGGACGTCAAGCCACGCGGCCGTCTCGTCGCCGTCATTGACGTGGTCATGCCACTCCCACTGGGGCGTCGTAATCAGGTCGTTATCCTCCATCGGGAACTCCTCACCGGCGACGACCGTCTTCATGTCCTCGTGGCCGTCAATCGTGAACCGAAGGGCGCTGGCAGCGTGGCGGTGGGCGGGCGCCGTCTCGCCCGGCGAGACTGTCTGGACGCCGACGTAGACCGTGTTCGAAATCGCGTTTTGGGCGTTGATCGGGACCGCGACTCGTCGCTGGAAGCCCGGTGGTAGGTCGGCGATTGGGACGTCGTCTTCGATGCCATCGATCGCGGCCTGAATGTCCTCCCACTTCCAGATGTTCGCTTCTAAATCGTCAAGGAGGTTCCCCATGTCGTCTTCCACTTCCCAGAGCGGGCGGAGGTCGTTGTCCTTAAGCAGGCTCCGGGTGTCGGAACTCAGCTCTAAGAGGTCCTCTGACTCTTGCTGTGCCATGTGCGTGTTTTTGTCGAATGAGACCATAAGTGTATTGGAGACTTCTAACACACCGCGAACGCACGAACAGCCGGTACCGAACGGTCCGCGTCGTGCTGTGGATCGCTGGGCGCACGGATTTGACGATCAGTCAGACTCATCATCGCCTGATCGACCTCGTCGTTACCGAGAAAGGATGATTTATATGGTCGGCTCGTAGTGGTGTTACCATGCGACTCGTTAGATTCAACGACGATCGGCTCGGCCTGTTGACCGACGACGACAGCATCATCGACGTCACCGACGAACTCGGTCTCGAGACAAACGATCCGCTCAAGGAGTACGTCCGAAAGGACCTTGACGCCAGCGAGTACGCTGATGAGGACCCTGACTATGATCGCAAGGAGATCACTATCGAGTCCCCGGTTCGCCGCCCTGGGAAGGTCATCGCGGCGCCGCTGAACTACGAGAACCACGTTGAGGAAGCGCTTGCCGACAAGGACATTGTCACCGAGGAGTGGTTTACTATTGAGGACAAGGGCTACTTCCTCAAGGCCCCCTCGAGCGTCGCTGGCCCCGAGGACGGCATCGAACTGCCGTTCAACGATCGCCGCGTCGACCACGAAATCGAGCTGGCGTTCGTCATGGGCGAGGACGTCAAGGACATCGACGCCGAGGACGCCTGGGATGCAATCTTGGGCTACACGATCCTGCTCGATGTCTCCGTCCGCGGCGACCAGGACCGTTCAAACCGTAAGTCCTACGATACGTTCACTATCATTGGTCCGAGCGTCACCACGGCGGACGAGATCGATAACCCCCACGACCTCGAGATGGAGTTGCAGCTCAATGGCGAGACCAAGCAACAGCAGAACACCGGCGGCATGATCTACAGCTGTGCCGATATCGTCGAGTACGCCTCCATTGGCGCGACGCTCGAGGCCGGCGACGTCGTCACCACGGGGACGCCGGAGGGTGTAAGCCCGCTCTCGGACGGCGACACCATCGAGGCCGAGATCGAGGATGTCGGCGCAATGACTGTCGACGTCACCGAACGCGACGTTGCCTTCGAGGACGTCGACGTCCAGAAGAGTCAGAAAGACGACTGACGGACAGAACAGCGCTCTGTAGACAAGGTATCTTTTTACGAACGCCCATCGGCGGGACGAATGAACGGCGACTCTAGCGCCGTTAGTCCTCGAGCGATACTAGCGCGTCCAGCACGACCGCTCGCTCTGACTCCGCCAGTAGCGGGTTGATCTCGATCTCTCGGATCTCTTCGTTCTCGTCTAGAACCTCGCCAACGGTGACGATCGCCTCGGCGACGGCCTCTCGATCGACCGTTGGAGAGCCGCGGTAACCGTCGAGCAAGGGAGAGGCCTCGAGTTCGTATGTCATCTCGACGGCTTCGGCGGTTGAGACTGGCGCGATTCGGTGACTCGTGTCCTGTAACACCTCGACGGTGATTCCGCCGAGACCGACGAGGACGGTTGGCCCGAAGGACGGATCACGGGTCCCACCAACAATCACTTCCAGCCCCTTCTCGAGGTTGACGCCGGCCTCAATCAGTACGTCGGCGTCGATTTCCTGCTGGTCGGCCGCATCGAAGATGTCTTCCGCGGCCGTTCGGACGCTCTCTGAGTTTTTGAGACCCACGTTCACACCGACACCGTCGCCCCACTCGCTTTTGTGCTGGACCGACGGCGATGCGACCTTCGCAACGACTGGGTATCCAATCTTCTCGGCGGTCTGAACGGCGCTTTTAGGCGAATCAACCGTCTCACTGTCCGGCACCGCTAGTCCTCGATCAGCGAGCAGTTTCTTCGCTTCGGCCTCGGTCAGCGCGGAGCGCTGTTCGTTGCGTGCGATCTTGAGAGTCTCAGTCATCGGTGCTCACCCCCTTGCCTACGACGGTAACGTCCGGCTCCGCATTGCGCTTTGCGTACTGGACGAGCGCGCTGGTGGCGTCGGCCGCGCGCTCCGGTGCCGTGAACGTCGGAATACCCAACGCCTCGAGCTCGGCGAGTTCCTCACGGACGATTTCATCTGGGCCGCTGCTCGCGAAGACGATCGGTTTGTCGACCTCCTCGGCAAGCCCTTCAAGCGCTTCAGTCGGATATCCCAGGCCACCCTCATAGAGCTCGTACACGAGCACGATATCGATGTTCTCGTCGCGGGCGACGGCAGCGACAACATCGCCGAACTCCGGCATCGGCCGTCCAGTATCAACTGGATTCGCTGAGAATGTGATCCCCGGCAGGATCTCTTCTACGACATCCTGCGTCTCCTCAGTGAGCGACGGGAGGTTCGCGCCCGCTGCCTTGAGGCGGTCTGTGATCGCGATCCCTGGGCCGGCTTGGGCGGTGACGACACCGACGTTCGGACCGTCTGGCTGCGGCGAGGAAGCTAGCACCGTCCCAGCGTCCAAGAGTTCGGTTGACGAGCGGACCGTCGGCACGCCGTACTGAGCAAAGCCGGCCTCATACAATTCGTACTCGCCTGTAAGCGCGCCCGTGTGAGACTCTGCGAAATCGCCCACGTCCTGCTCACCGACGTTGTAGGCGACGACTGGCGTCTCGATGCGTTCGCAGGTCTCAAGGAGACCGCGCCCGTTGTCGGTTCCCTCAACGTGAAGCACGATAGCGTCGGTCTTCACATCGGAATCGAAGTACTCAATGGCCTCCTTGAAGCCGACGTTGGCGCGGTTACCGAGACCGACCATTGCGGAGAGTCCAACGCCCTTATTTTCCGCTTGGAATGCGATGGCATAGGCGAGCCCGCCGCTCTGGGCAATAACCGCGATGTTGCCCGGGGGAATGGTATTGATGTTAGTTGCAAACGTCGCATACAGTTTCTCCTCAGGGACGAGGAAGCCGCTCGTGTTCGGTCCGAGTACCGCGACGTCACCCTCTATGGCGGTCTCGACGAGTCGCTCCTGAAGCTCCTGGCCCTCGGGACCGGCTTCACTGAAGCCGCCAGCAAAGATGACCGCGCCACCGATACCCGCCTCGCCACACTCCCTAATGATGTCGGGGACGACTGGCGCCGGAACACAGCATAGCGCTAGGTCGACTTCGCCGCTGATCTCGGTCACTGAGGAGATGAACTCCCGGTTGAAGACGGTCCCCGATGACGACGGATTGACCGGATATACCGGTCCGTCGAACTGAATTGCATTTTGCATCGCTTCGTAGCCTATCTTCCCTGGGGTATCGGAAGCCCCGACGACCGCGATCCCCTCTGGATCGAACAAGTCAGCCACTGTCATACCGATGGTATTGTTCGGACTGGGTGAAAGCATTTTCCCCGTTACAGAGATTGAGGGAGATCCGGGTCGACCAACTATTCTTCGGTTTTCGAGCGGAAAATCGCCTAGTTTACGAGAATCAAATTAAGTCAATCCTTGGCCCTTTAGTCGGACTCAGACCCTGGAAGACGATTTCCTCGATCGCGCTCCTTCTGTGGACGGTTCAGATACACTTCGAACTGGCGAGCGAGCCCTTCAGCACGAATGGCCAACTCGGTCATATGGCACAACCGGCCTCATCCGGCAGGCGAAGACGACCATATAGAGCTGAAAGATCGTCCCTAGTGTAATGCCCCCGTTGTCAATTTATTGTCGAGTTCAGAGCCAACCCTTCCATCCCCAAAATTTATTACTATTTACCATGCTATTCATTCTATGGCACAGACAATGCCGGATCCATATAGCTTGGAGAATGAATGGGATTTCGTTTACACGAACGGTGAACGACAAGCATCCGATGGGGAGGATGTTATCCCAGTCGAAAATCCTGCCACTGGCAGCGTTCTTACCGAAGTCCCTGACAGTACGGAAAACGATGTCGACGATGCCTTCAGAGCCGCTAAGCAAGCACAAAAAGAGTGGGCTGAAAAACCACCGCAAGCGCGGTCTGAAGTCATTCAGAAAGCACTCGGGATACTTCAGGAAAACCATGAGGAAATTGCTGAAATAAACGTTGCAGAATGCGGTAGCACGCAAGCTAAAGCAGGGTTCGAGCTGGGGCAGTTAGCGCCAGGAATTATGACGGAGTCTGTGGCTTTCCCAACGAGATCGAAGGGAGAATCCGCGACTTCAGTGATTCCAGGAAAAGAGAATGTTGTCCACCGAGAGCCAGCCGGTATTGTTGGTGTGATCACTCCCTGGAATTTCCCGTTCCACCTCTCGATGCGAGTCGTCGCTCCAGCAATCGCCCTGGGTAATGCTGTCGTCCTGAAACCCGATCCTCATACGCCAATTAGTGGTGGGTTGCTCCTCGCCCAAATATTCGAGGATGCAGGTCTTCCACCGGGTGTTTTGAATGTCGTACCTGGTGGAAGCGAGGCGGGTGAGCGGATCGTAACTCATCCCGAACTGGACGTGATCTCGTTTACAGGGTCAACTGAAGTCGGAAAGCAAGTTGGCGAAGTAGCAGGACGAAATCTGAAAGTCCAGGCACTCGAGTTGGGTGGAAACAATCCACAAATTGTCCTCGATGATGCCGATTTAGACGCTACTTTGGACGCAGCGACGTTCGGCTCATTTATGCACCAGGGGCAGATATGTATTAAAATTAATAGACATCTCGTACATGAATCAGTAGTCGACGAATATGTTGAGCGCCTGACCGAGCGTGCGGAGAACCTGACAGTCGGCGATCCGTCGGATCCTGATGTAGATATCGGACCAATCATTAACGAATCGCAACGCGACCAAATGATGGCGTTCATAGACGACAGCGTCGAACAGGGAGCGACCATCGAGACTGGCGGTGAGGCCAATGGCCTATTCGTCGAACCGACAGTGATGACGGGGGTTTCGAATGATATGCCAGTGTCGTGTAACGAGCATTTCGGCCCGATTGCCCCGATAATCACGTTCTCGGATGTCGACGAAGCGGTCGCCCTCGCGAACGATACCGAATACGGACTCACCTCGGCCGTCCATACGAGCGATATCCAACGCGGGAAGTCGATCGCAAAACGACTCGAGGCGGGTATGATTCATATTAACGACCAACCGATCAACGCCGAACCACACATTCCGTTCGGCGGCGCGAAAGACTCTGGATTAGGAAGATATAATGGTGACAACATCATCAGAGAGCTTACTGAAACTAAGTGGGTGTCTGTACAGGATGAACCACGGGAGTTCCCAATCTAAGGTCGATAACTATGGATATACAAGCTGCAGTAGTAAATGAAGAGGGTGCATCGTTTGAAATTGAAGAAGTAAATCTCGACGAGCCAAGACCAGACGAAGTACTCGTCCGCGTTGTCGGATGTGGCATTTGCCACACAGACTTAATTGTCCGCGATCAAATGTATCCGACACCGTTGCCAGCAGTACTCGGGCATGAGGGTGCTGGAGTCGTTGAAAAAGTGGGCGAAGACGTGACACGAGTAGAACCTGGTGATCACGTGGTCATGAGCTTCGACTACGACGGAACCTGCAAGAGCTGTCGCGATGGTCACCCTGCATTCTGTGAGAGGGCCTATGACTATTGCTTTGGTGGCGTCAGACCAGAGGACGGTACCTCGCCGATTTCATTAGATGGAGAGGAAATCAGCGGCCGTTTCTTTGGTCAATCATCGTTCGCCACGTACGCAATTGCGTCCGAGCGAAATGCCGTCCCCGTCGGAGACGACGTTCCACTGGAGTTGCTCGGCCCGCTTGGATGTGGTATCCAGACGGGTGCGGGGGGCGTCATCAACTCATTAAACGCACAAGCAGGATCGACGATCGCTATCTTCGGAGCGGGTTCCGTCGGACTGGCGGCCGTCATGGCCGCCGAACTCAAGGGATGTACCGACATAATTTCCGTCGATCTCAAGCCGAACCGCTTAGAGAAAGCGTTGGAAGTCGGTGCTACGAAGACTGTGAACCCTGAGAAAGTAGATGATGTGGTCGAAGAAGTCCGGGAACTCACTGGTGGCGTCGACTATGCGCTAGAGACGACGGGTGTTCCAACTGTCGCCGAGCAGGCAACCGAGGTCCTCACGCAATTAGGGACGCTCGGTATTATAGGTGCTCCAGCACTTGGAACAGAGGCTAGTTATGATGTTAACAACCTCATTTTGAACGGCCGAAGCATTACAGGGATTGTGCAAGGTGATTCCGATCCACAGCAGTTTATCCCCGATCTTATCGAACTATATCGACAGGGTAAGTTCCCGTTTGACGAACTAGTCACTTACTACGACTTTAAGGATATAGAACAGGCTATCGAAGATGCTGAGAGTGGCGAGACGATTAAACCCATTCTCCGCATGGGAGATACTTAAAAGAGATAAGCTACAAGCCAAATCTGAATTAATTTGTAGCGTGCTGTAGAAAACTCTGTGCGTTCTCTCGACAAACAGTGACAGGAGGCCAGTTTCGAAACGAATCCCTTGATCAATTCAGAAGCAGCGGCATTCTATGGGCCTGCAAGTATCGTCGCGCTAATATACATCGTAGAGCGGCATCCAGACTGTGAAACATGAATCCGTCGAGAACCCAGACTCTGGTGATCGTCTCCTAACAGCGAACGTACTGTCGGAGAGAGTAAGTCTGGAGTTGTAGTCGCCAGCTGCCGAAAGCGGTCAGTCACGGCCGGCCGGCGGTCGTTGAACTGTCGTTACCAGAGGAGCCTCCAGCGGTAGTCGCATTTTGAGGTCAGGCCGATCGATATCGGTCACGCTGAATCCAATTTTTTCATAGAGGGTGATCGCCCGACGGTGCCCCTTCGGGACGTTGAGATTCAGTTCTTCGTGGTCGCGGTCATCAGCGTAGGCGATGACGTGCTTGAGCAGCTCAGTCCCGATCTTTCGGTTCTGAAAATCGGGGCGGACGAAAATAACAAACTCTGGATCGGCAGCGTCGGCCGGGACGACAGCGACGTGTCCGACAACCTCGTCGTCAGCCGTCACGATTAGGTTCCAGCCATCGTTCAGGAGTCGATCAAGCCACTGCTCGCGGTCGTCGCGGTGCTCCGGTGGGAGCCCCATTGTTGAGTCGTCGATGGTGTCGTACATCTCAAGCAGCGCGTTACGGCAGTCGGAATCAGGGGGGCGGATCACTACCGCTGTTCCCTCGTTGTCGATGAATCGCGGACAGCGCGGTGGACAGTGTACCGTCCCCTTGCACTCGGAATTATCCCACCCGGAACATGCGTTCGCGGCCATAGTTCCAGTGTGAACAGCTACCAACTCATCGTTTATCACGAATATGTTCGTTTGGCTGTGTCCTCGACGTGGAGTCATATGGGACCTCCTTTTTGGCTTCACCGTCAACGATACTGCGTACGCCGTGCCGCGGTGGGCGTTGTCCTACGAACTGGTGACTCTCACCGTCAAGGCCCAGCCGCCCTCGCTCGATATCGACATCGGCTACAACTACGAATACTGCTTCTACATGGATAACATCGGCCTCTTCTGCCACTACTGAAATGATCCGGACGCCGTCCGGTCGGGCACCGAGGCCGACGACGGATGTCTCCCAGAGAAGATCGATGTCTATGGCGTGACGGGCGATGATAGATCGACGGTACAGAATTCGCTCAACGGATCAGGAACGACGTGGAAACCGACGCGACCGACAGTCGATCGGTCATCATCCTCTGGGACGAAGACGTCGTAGTCTACGAGGCACTGCCGCTGCCGATCGAGTGCGCCGACCACACGCTCGCCGACAACGAGTGCGAGCGCTGAGGGATCACTTACAATGCGTTCGAACGCGAGAATAGCAGGCGAAAACTGTCCCGCGTCTCCAGGCACTATGGTCTGTTCCTCGCGTTGGTTCCCAGTAGGTGGTCGTCGATGCTGGTCCGAACTGAGTGTCAAGCGCTCTCGAGCGCTTCTCGTAAATCGTCGGGAACCGTAATACCGCTGTCGCCGTCCATTGGCACGCAGACGCGGTGTTCAGTCCCCTCGAAGACGACCTCGCCGTTGTGGCTCGCCAGGTAATTGAACTGAACGCTTGATTTTCCGACGGTCGCGTTCAGTTCGATCTTGATGTCATCGCCACCATGAACTTGACCCATGAAATCGAAGTCCATCGAGACGAGCGGAAGGCCGAGCCCATGTTGCTCGTGAAGCTCCCAATAGGGCCATCCGATCCCCTCCATGAACATGTCTGATGTCTCGTGGATCGCGTCGACCATCCGCGGGTAGTGAGCAATACCAAATGGATCAGTGTCCGAAAACCGGACGGTCCAAGTGCGTGTGAAACTCATGACATTACGGATCGAATGTGTTAGGAGATATAAGTCTATTGTCGAACGCTGCGTCTGATCGATCACTCAACGCCGTTCACCAATTGATGTCCGGTCCGGAGTCCGTTTCTAGGTGGAACCGCTACTTGCTGTTCTCGGTTGGAAGTGATCAAGAAGCGAGAGAATATCTCACGAGAAAACATTGATGGGTATGGCGTTCGAAGATTGATCACGAATGCCTATCGATACGCGGATCAGGACGCGCCGGAGTGGGAATTCCGGTGACGCGTCCGCGACCGAACCTACCGATATCTGCACCGTCTTCGTAACCGTCGCGAACCGTTTCCGGCGGGCTAGTCTATCACCCGCTTGCGGCAGGAACGTCGATGACTCCCTCGAGACGGTCTGACGAGCTATGACTGTGAGTCCTAACACTCCTCTCGACGTCGACGCATCGGACGCTGACGAGCGGGCAGAGTACGACTACACCTCCGACGATGTCGAACGTCCGGATCTGGTCGCCGCCCTCTGCGAGCGGATCAATGGTGACGTCCGATTCGACACGTACACCCGGCAGCTGTACGCGACGGACGCGAGCGCCTACGAAGAGACGCCGATCGGCGTCGTCTTCCCGAAGTCGACTGAAGATGTCGCTAGCGTCGTCTCCTACTGCGCTGACCACGAGATTCCCGTCCTTCCACGGGGCGGGGGCACGAGCCTCGCCGGCCAGGCGGTCAACGAGGCCGTCGTCCTCGACTTCAGCCGTTACATGGATGGGATCGTCTCCGTCGAGGCCGACGCGCAGCGCGCCCGCGTTCAGTCGGGCGTCGTCCTCGAGGAACTCAACGACGCGTTAGCGCCCCACGGGCTGAAGTTCGCGCCGGATCCCGCCGCCGGTGACCGCAGCGTCATCGGCGGCGCGATCGGCAACAACTCCACGGGTGCCCATTCGCTGAAGTACGGAAAGACCGACGTCTACGTCGAGGAGTGCGAGGTCGTCCTCGCCGACGGCACCGTCGCGACCCTCGGCGAGATCGAGGTTGACGAACTCCGCGAGCGGGCCGATCCCGTCGGCGACCTCCTCGAGCGCGTCTCTGCGGAAGTCGTCCGGATCATCAACGAGGAGGCCGACGACGTCCGCGAACGGTTCCCTGACCTGAAGCGCAACGTCTCCGGTTACAACCTCGATGTGCTCGTCGAGGAAGCCGAGAGCGGTACCGTTAATCTTGCACGGCTGCTCGCGGGCAGCGAGGGGACGCTGGCCGTCATTACGGAGGCCGAGGTTTCCCTCGAGCCCGTTCCCGAGACGAAGGCAGTTTCCCTGCTGTTCTACGAGAGCGTCCTCGCAGCCGTCACGGACGTCCAGCATGTCCTCGAGCACGACCCCGTAGCGGTCGAACTCATCGACGACGTGCTGATCGGGCTGGCCCGCGAGACCGCGGAGTTCGAGGAGATCGCGGCGCTGGTGCCTGACGGCGCGCAGGCGGCGCTGCTCGTGGAATTCTACGCCGAAGACGACAAGCACGGCCGGGAACGGACTGCCTGCCTCCTCGCTGATCGGGTGCCAGACGGTGAGAGTAAGGCGGCGTCACCCGAGGACCGGCCCGCCGTCGATGAGACCCACGCCTTCGAGGGGCTCGAAGCACACGCCGACGCCAAGCGCGAGAAGTTCTGGAAGCTCCGCAAGGCTGGGCTGCCGATCTTGCTCTCACGGACCTCCGACGAGAAGCATATCAGCTTCATGGAGGACTGCGCTATCCCGCCGGAGCACCTCCCCGAGTTCGTTGAGCGGTTCCAGTCGTTGCTCGTCGAAAAGGACCGCGACGTCGACGCGGCCTTCTACGCCCACGCTGGGCCGGGGGTCCTCCACGTGCGCCCATTAGTGAATACGAAGGCCGCCGAGGACCGCGAGGATATGGTTGAGATCGCCGACGAAGTGACGGATATGGTCGTCGAGTTCGGCGGATCGGTCTCCGGCGAACACGGCGACGGTCGCGCCCGCACTCAGTGGAATCGCAAGCTCTACGGAGAGAAGCTTTGGCAGACGTTCCGTGACCTGAAGACGGCATTCGACCCTACCTGGCTCCTAAACCCGGGGAACGTCTGTGGTGACCACGACATGACGGAGAACCTCCGGTACGACGACGAGTACGCGTACGACGCCGGGTTCGAGCCGTCACTGAACTGGGACAATGAAAACGGCATGCAGGGGATGGTCGAGCTCTGCCACGGCTGTGGCGGCTGTCGGGGCGATCAGGAGAGTACCGGCGGCGTGATGTGTCCGACCTACCGCGCGGCCGATGAGGAGATCACGGCCACGCGAGGTCGCGCGAACCTCCTCCGGCAGGCGATGAGCGGTGACCTCCCCGATGATCCCACCGACGACGAGTTCGCCGAGGAGGTGCTGGGCCTCTGTATCGGCTGCAAGGGCTGTGCACGGGACTGCCCCAGCGAGGTCGACATGGCCAAGCTGAAGACGGAAGTCATGCATGCGCGCCATCAAGAACACGGTGCTAGCCTTCGAGACAAACTGTTCGCGAATTTCGACCGTCTGGCCCCGATCGGCAGTTCCCTTGCACCGCTCTCGAACCTCGCGCAGTCACTTCCGGGAGCTGGAATGATCGCCGAAAAGATCATCGGAATCGCCAGCGAGCGGTCGCTGCCGGAGTTCCATCGTGAGACCGTGCAAGAGTGGTTCGAGGCTCGCGGCGGATCTCGAATTCCCGAGTCCACCGCTAAGCGCAAGGCCGTCTTCTTCGTCGACACCTATACCAACTACAGCCACCCCTCGGTTGGAAAGGCGACGATTCGCGTTCTCGAGGCCGCCGGCGTTCACGTCGACCTCGCCAAACAGACCGACAGCGGACGACCTGCGCTCTCGAAGGGTTTCGTCGATCAGGCCCGGCAGGCGATGCGGATAAACATCGCCGAACTCGCGCCCCGCGTCAAAGATGGCTGGGACGTCGTCCTCGCGGAACCCTCGGACGCGGTGATGTTCCAGTCTGACGCGCTTGATCTGCTCGACGGGACCGGTGTCAAATCTGTCGCAGACAATGCCTATGGAATATGTGAATATATAGACATGTTTCGCCTCGACGAGAACGTCGATTGGGTAGCCCCGTCTGAGTCTTTAGCCTATCATGGCCACTGCCACCAGAAGGCGACAAAGAAGGACCACCACGCCGTTGGCGTCCTACGCCGGGTAGGCTATGCAGTCGACCCGCTCGACTCGGGCTGTTGTGGAATGGCTGGCAGCTTCGGCTACGAGAGCGAACACTACTCCTTGAGCCAGTCCATCGGTGACATCCTCATCGATCAGATTGAGGACAGCCACGCGACCGTTGTCACCGCACCGGGGACGTCTTGTCGCACTCAGCTCGGTGATAAGCGACTCGAACCGGTGCCGAGGGAAAGTTCTCTCGCGGGTAGCGACCTCGATCGCGAGGAACCGCCGACGCCGGTCGAACTGCTAGCGTATGCACTCCCGCGGTAACGGCGCGAGCATGGCGGTTCAGTCGGTCCCACGATAGCATTGTTATGGCGTCAAAGGGACGATCTTTCCTAAGAATATGTGAGATTCAACTCAATCTCATTGACAGCGCTTTGCATAACGTTTGGTATCTTGTCTTCAAATCGATTACCGTACATTCCATGGCTTGGTCCGGCAACAGCAAACGCCCCAAGAACACCCCCTTCTGGTCCCATTAGCGGAACGCCGACAGCGTGGAGTCCATCTGTACTTTCAGCCTTGTTGAAGGCGTATCCCCGGTTACTAATCGTTTCAAGTTCCTCGAAAAGCTCGGATTCTGTTGTAATCGTCGAATCCGTTGCAGGTGGCAGACCATGCTGATCGATGATCGCTTCTACGCGCTGTTTTGGTAGATTAGCGAGGATCGCTTTCCCTCCTGCAGTTTGGTGCATATAGAATCGTTTTCCGAGTCGCGCGCGACTATAGACGCCCTTTGGCCCCGTTTCCCATGCTAGCACGACGGACCGACCGTGCTGCTCTGTAGAAAATTGGACGGTTTCGCCTATCTCGTCTGCGATCTCTTTCAGCTTGGACTCAATCTGGTTAATGCCATCGAACTGGCAGAGAGTATACCCTCCAATATCCAGAAAACGGAGACCGACTTGGTAGTTACCGCTGTTGTTTACGACATAATCGTGCTCTCGTAACGTAGCTAGATGTTTGTGTACTGTTCCTTTTGACATGCCGATCGCAGCGGCTAACTCTGAGACAGTTGCTCCATTTTTCTGTTTCAAAACATCAATGATCTCAAGAGTTGTTTCGACGCTCTTGATTCGTGTCGATTCGTTCTCGTGCGATGCCATTGTTCGATAAACAATTTACCACGGTAAGAAGTTTACTCATTCGAAACCGACATATGGTACCTTCGTTTCACTGATTTAGCAATATAATATTCAAAAATACTCTTTTATCTTCGCTGTATATCCGACTAGATTCGGAGATAACCCTTCTCTCATAGATTTATTCCACTACTATCTTCAGCCGCTCATTGCACTCCGTTTCTTATTACGAAATTTGTGTCTCATTCTGAGTTCCTTTCTCGTGATCGATTGAGGGGTCTGCGTTAGTTGAATAGTTCGCCTTGACTCATGCTAAACTATACCAAAGACAACCGTCATAATTTCACAAGTTTTTGGAATTTCACTTGCTATCTCTATGGTTCAATTGACAGCTTAAATAGACATCACGGACATATGGTTGTAAAATAGGCACTGTGATCCTGTCATGTGTTTACATCCATACTTCTGTAAAATCACTTACTTACTCCTTAACAAACGGGTAATAAATTTCATTCTATATCTTATATATCTGATCGTAAGGCTATTTTTCGAATTATGAAACGGACTTCAGCCAGTTTGCTGGTTTTCGATTTGCATCTCTGTTGTGTCTCTAACTAGAGTCCCGGATCATCTAATCGAGATTTTAAATATTATGGTAAAGATAATACATATACCCAATTTTCACCAGTACTATACTGGCTTCGTGATGATGTTGTTGTATTATTGACGATGGTATGCGGACCGGGTAAAGCTGTCCGATGGCCCCCTGAGTTAACAGTCACGTCAGTCTCGGCGTCTGGCTTGACATCGCAGAACATCTTCGTTCAGAACTGAGTGAGCGGTTCCGGCCCCCGCAGACCCTTCGATGGGGAGTCGCTGCTGGCAATCTCGGGAATAAAGGGATGAAGGATTCTACTTGGGAGACGGAGAACGCGTCGGAATGATCGATGACTAGCCTCATATTCTGTGAAAGGCACATAGAGACAAAAAGAAGACAATATATTGTTTGGTGAATGTATACACAGTCACCACCGGGACGATTCAACTCGAAAATACTTTTACATCCATCTGATGAGTGCATGTATGGCATTCAGTTTGTCTGATGAGCACGAAGCTATCCGTGATGCTGTTCGTGAGTTCGGTGAAAACGAGATTAAGCCGGTTGCAGAGAAACACGATCGCGAAGGAAAATACCCTGAAGAGCTACGACGAAAAGCCGCTGAGTACGACTTCGTTGCGCCGACTATTCCGCTCGAGTACGCTGGAGCCGGCATGGACAGACTTTCAAAGACGATAGTCACTGAGGAACTATGGCGAGCTGATCCCGGAATTGGATCTGCGGTCGGCAGCGCAGGTTTCGGAACGAACATGATCGTCGAGTTTGGTGACGAATGGATGAAAGAAGAGTGGCTTCCAAAGATCGCAAACGGTGAAATCGCCTCCTGTTCGATGATTTCGGAACCCGCCCATGGATCAAACGTTGCGGGAATTGAGACCGTCGCTGAGAAAGATGGCGACGAATACGTCTTGAACGGGAACAAAATGTGGATCACGAACGGGACAGTCGCCGACGTTGGCGTTGCCATGGCGAAAACGAGTCCGGGAGAAGGTCATCGCGGAATTACTGCTTTCCTCCTGCCAATGGATACTGATGGTGTCTCGACTGAGAAGATCGACAACAAGCTCGGTATCCGCGCCTCCGACCTCGCTGAAGTTGTCATTGACGACGTACGTGTGCCCGATGGGAATGTTATCGGGAAGGTAGACAAAGGATTCTACCAGCTCATGGAGTTCTTCGCCTCTGGCCGAACCAATGTCGCCGCACAGGCTATCGGCGCTGCACAAGGTGCGCTTGACTCCGCGATTGACTACGCTGGTGAACGCGAACAGTTCGGCCAGAAGATTGGGGAGTTCCAGGCAATTGAACACAAACTTGCCGAGATGGCAACTCGGGTAGAGGCTGCTCGTTCGCTGACCTATCGTGCCGCGACCGAAGTCGAACAGAACAACCAAGATATCGCTGCACAGTTCTCAAGTATGGCAAAGCTGTTTGCCAGCGAAATTTCAGTCAAGGTTGCAGACGAGGGAATCCAGGTCCATGGCGGTTCGGGCTACGTTACGGACTATCCGGCTGAGCGCTACTATCGTGACGCTCGTATCACAAAAATTTACGAGGGAACGAGCGAGATCCAGAAGAATATCATCGCAGACCAGCTACTATAACCGTTGTGTGGTGGACTCTCAATCCGACGACGGTATGTGCCCCCAGAAACTTTTAATCCACCACCCTTCAAAAACATTCTCACATAATTGAGTACTTATTCTGCCGTCTGAGTTAGTGAACTCCGACTTACTGACGACCAATCTGCTCGGATAGAGATATTCAACTTTGCTCAATAACCAGAAATAGACGGAACGTATGTCTAGGTTCAATCAGACTTCTCCGAGCTGCAAGGAAAGATGACCCATGAGAGTGGTGTGGTAGCCGATCTCTGACATAACCTTTATTAATGAGGGGTCCAAGATGTAGAATGGAATGTCACAGAACGATGTGGACCTAGAATTTGGGGTGTTCGCACAGCCAGCATGGCGGCCGGGAACAAATTGGACACTGTCTCTTGACCAAATGGTTGAGGAAGCACAGTTAGCGGAGAAACTCGGGTTCGATGAGTACTGGGTCGGAGAACACCATAGCGGAGGTCACGAAACGGTCCCGATGTCTGAAATGCAACTAGCACGGATGGCAGAAGCTACGGACCGGATTAAGCTGATGCCTGCAACGGTCAACCTCCCATATGACGTTAATGATCCGTTCTCAGTAGCTGAGCGGCTTGCCTTCCTCGACCAGATATCTCATGGACGCGTGATTCTCGGGTACGGTGGTGGTGCTCTGCCATCGGACATGGAGATGTTCAACGCGATGGATGACCGAGCCAAGGACCGGATGTGGGAGGCCATCGATGTCATTGAAACATATCTCCAGGCTGAAGAACCAACAGACTACAATGGGGAGTTCTTCGAATACGAAGATCGATTGATTCAGCTTCCAACCTACCAAGAGGAGCCGAAATCTTCGGTTGCTGGGTTGACTTCCCGGAGTTCATTCTATAATGCAGCTAAGGATGGATACCGCCCTCTCAGCCTCAGTTTCATCCCAGTGGAGGCACCCGATAACCCTGCTTGCATCAGCCTTGCCGATAGTGCAGAAGCTATCGAAGAAGGTGCCGAAGAGGCAGGTCGTGACCCGATGGAAGCCCGGCAGGATTGGTGTATCGTTCGTGACGTCTATATCTCCGAGAGCAAAGAACAAGCCTTCGAAGAGATACGTGAAGGAGCATGGGACTACTACGATTACATGCTCGAGCTCGGCCTCGCTCCCATTATGGCAACAGATGAGGAAATGGAGCGAGAAGACATAACGATGGAATGGGTCGCCGAAAACGTTCCCCTACTTATCGGTACTCCGGAGGACATCATCGAGCAGATCAAGGCAATACAGGAGAAAATTGGCCCGTTCGGTCAACTGCTAATCAATCACCACGACTGGCAAATCCCCCGACACAAGTGGGACCAGTCGCTCGAGCTGTTCGCCAAGGAAGTTATGCCCGCCTTCAAGTCTCGCGTCGGCCCGCGTGAATTCTCTAAAAGCCAAATCATGCCCTTCGAGGAACCAGCCCCTGACGACGACGTATTCAAACTCGACGGTTCTGACAACGTCCGCCACTTCTAATAGCGGACATTCTATCTGATTCTCTTCTGAAGCGTCAAGATGTCGTTAGACGCATTAATACTCCGATCCCAGACATAATGTAATATATTAGAGATAAGTAAAGATTTATATTCGATCCAGTCGAGTGTTTTGTTGCATGCTAGCAAACTTAGATGACGCAGCCTCGATTGTAACTGGTGGCGCATCCGGGAACGGACGAGCGATCGCACTAAAACTGGCAGAAGCCGGTTCGAACGTGACTATTGCGGATATCCGTGAGGAACCCCGCGAGAGTGGTCAGCCGACTCACGAACTCATCGAAACGGAATACGACGCTAATGCCCGCTTCGTTGAGACAGACGTAACCTCGATAGATGATCTACAGGCGACGGTCCAGGAGACGGTCGACGCTTACGGTTCACTCGATGTCATGGTGAATAATGCAGGAATCTTCGAGGGGGGTTCAATCTATGACATCGAGGAAGACGAATTTGACCGAACAATCGACATCAACGTTCGTGGAGTGTTCTTCGGATGTAAAGCCGCAGCAGAGGTGATGCGTGAGCAAGACGAAAAGAACGCAATTGTCAACCTCTCGTCGGTAGGTGGGCTGAGTGGACTCGACCAAGCCTCTACGTACTGTACGTCGAAAGGTGCAGTAGCCAATCTAACACGGGAGCTAGCCGTTGAACTCGGTCCTGACAATATCCGCGTCAATGCGATTAATCCAGGACTCGTTGAGACGCAGATGCTGGCCGATGCCGGTATTGACGAAGAACATTCACAGTATCTTCCGCTCGGTGAGTTGTGCACCCCTGAGGAGATCGGCAATACTGCCGTCTATTTAGCGAGTGATATGTCCTCGCATGTTACCGGCCACAACCTCGTCGTTGACGGTGGCCTTCTCGCAAATGGATACTGGTAACACGCTTACGTAGTCGAACGGTTCATACACTCGAACACTGTCAATATAGACGGTTGGTGATTCTTGCTGGCCAGTCGCCAGCAGAGTCGTATTTCGATTTATCCACGAACAGTCGGCACTACGTATCCCCATCCAATTGTTCTCCGTAACACTACAGCCATATCTCAATAGACGTACATTGAACCTCGCCGAGAACAACCTGTATAGAGCCTTTATATGACATTTAACACCCACCATGTGAATGAATCCCAATAGATTTTAGTAGTCCGTGTACATTAAGGACAGTAGGCAGACCCCTCAATAGCCAAATCATGAACGCTCATAACAATGAAACAAAAGCGACTGGTACTAATGCCAAGCCGCTCGACAGCACAAAACTCGCAATCCTAAATGAAATCGGAAAAGGTGAACATGAGGAAAGCCAGTTAATTGAGGAATTGGCGAGCAAAATTGGTATAAGTGAATCCGAGGTGCACGAGCAGTTTACCGCACTCGTGGACAGGAGTTTTATCGAGACCACCTCAGATCGTCCTTGTCTCCGTCCGTCTGCGCTTTCGGTCCTAAATGCGGTCAAGACGGACGGACGTGAATCATCGGTGGTTGAGCGGTATGAGGACACGAAACTCCGTGGAAAGGTGACTAGCGGAGTTGGTAAAGGCAAGCACTTTGTAGGGCTGTCGGGCTACAAGCGCCAGTTTCAGGAGAAACTCGGTTACACACCATATCCCGGTACACTCAACATTGAACTTGATGACGAATCAACCGTCCAGCGCCGCCAACTTGATGTGATCTGTCCTATCTGGATTGAGGGATGGAGCGACGAGGATCGGGATTTCGGGCCAGCAGTCTGCCATCCAGTGACGATCACCACTGATGCTGGGAGAACGTACGAGCAAGTCCATATGGTGTATCCTTTCCGGACAGAACACGATCAGACTGAATTAGAACTCTTAGCGCCCGACAATTTGCGTGAAACAATGGGCCTCACTGACGGCCAGATAGTTGAGGTGAACATAAATGAGTTATAAATCGGAAGCGAGCGCGAACTGGGAGCCCAAAGTAGTTCTCGACGAGGCTGTGGCGGCTTTTCGCGACGATGATCCAGTTCTCGTCTATGATGACAAAAGCCGGGAAAACGAGGTCGATATGATGTTCCCGGCAGCAGCTGTGACGCCTGATCGAGTGGCTACCCTTCGAAACGACGCCGGCGGCCTACTCTGTGTTGCCCTCGGAAACGAAGTCGCTAACGCGTTTTCGTTGCCTTTCCTCCAAGATGAACTCGATCATCCAGCCGCCGCGGCTCATGATCTCAAGTATGACGACCGCTCGTCGTTCTCGCTTACGGTAAACCATCGCGACACACGTACCGGAATCACTGATCAAGACCGGGCAAAGACCGTCGCGGCTCTCGGAACAGCGGCTAGCGATCCAGAACACGCCGACTTCGGCAACACGTTCCGATCGCCTGGACATGTTCATCTCCTAAAGGCTGCACCAGGACTCCTCCACGATCGAGCCGGACATACTGAAATGGGCATCGTGCTGGCCAAGGCCGCAAACCGGGTACCAGCAGTCGCACTCTGTGAGATGCTCGACGACGACACCGGTGGGGCACTCTCTTGGCCAGATGCACTCACATATGCGAGACAAAATGATATCCCGCTCGTTCGTGGCGAGCAGGTCAAACGTCTTTAGCGCCCTTGAAAAGCGGTATCAGTATCGTTCGTTATTCGTAGGAACGAGTCCGGTTATTCAAACCTGACCAAACCGCTCTATTCAATTAATTAAATATATCACCTATGTCTCAAGGAACTGAAGTCATACCTCGAAGAAAGTGGAAATTTTCACACGGACACTGGGAATAGATATGTCTATTTAGATAACGGCTATATTCACACCTATTCTTCAGGTTTAACAAGTATTTTCACTTGGTTACTTTCTGGATCAGTAAGTCTCTCAAATCCGTCGGATACGATATTTTTGAGATTGATGCGGTCTGTTACCAGAATTGAGGGATCAATCTTCTCCTTTTTCAGGAGGTTTATTACTCGCTCAAACTCTGTTTTAATTGGTCCTGTTTGGTATGCTAGTGTTCCATTGATGTTACGCTCGGGTATGACTATGCTGTTAGTATCGATTTCGAAGGTGTCTTCGGAAATACTGACGATGGTTACCTGTCCATCTGGACGGGTACTTTGAATGGCGTCTTCGAACCCGGGCTGAACACCAGTTGCCTCAAGCGCTATGTCTACGCCACCATCTGTGGCCTCGGTAATTTCTGCAACGGCGTCCATTTCAGTTGGATCAATTACAGTATCTGCCCCAGCATCAGTCGCTAGCTGTCGCCGCGCATCTCGAGGCTCCGAAACGAAAATCTGTTCAGCACCTGCCGCTGTCGCACACAGCACAAGTCCAAGTCCAATAGGTCCTGTTCCGAAAACAGCTACAGAATCACCAGCTTGGATTCCAGCGCGTCGGACTGCTCTGAGACAGACACTGAGGGGTTCAACCAACGCCCCATATTCAGTAGGTACATTGTCTGGCAATCGGTGGACGTTTGAGGCAGGTACTGTCGCATACTCTGCAAACCCGCCTGATTTAGCTGAGAGGCCGACGAATGCGAGCTTTTCACACTGGTTGTACATCCCTTCATCACAATATCGACATGAACCACAGGCGATACCGGGATTAACTGCGACAGAATCGCCTGGGGAGAACTCTGTTACGTCCGAGCCAACTTCGTCAACGACTCCCCCAAACTCATGACCGAGAGGGACAGGCGGTTCTGCACCTGTGATCGGATTGGGTTCACCGAAATTTGGAACGAATATTGGTCCTGCCTTGTACTCGTGGAGATCGGTTCCACAGATACCAGCTGCTTCGACCTTAATCCGTACTTCATTTTTTCCCGTTTCTGGGATATCGTCCTCTCCTACACGGACATCCTGCTGCCCATGCCATTTCGCAACTTCCATGACAACAATAGACACATTCTATTGGGATAAAAATCTTTTGAGGGTCCGTTGTGGCTACTCTTGGCGAAGAACCCCGGTTAGCGTCTAAAACAGATTTGATAAGTCTCCACCAAGTTTCGATGAGCCGACATCAGTAACGCCCGAAGGATTATAATTATGGACGGCCGATACGCTATCATGCCAGACGTAAAGATCGAGTCAATAACCGACGTTGGACAGGACACATTTGCTTTGGAACTCGTGACGCCATCGAATTTCGAAGCACATCCTGGACAATTCATTCTCGTGAGGGCTGAAATTGATGGAGAGGAAGAGACAGGATATTATACTCTCTCCTCACCTGATGTAAAGAATACATTTGAAGTAACGGTAGCTATAACTCCTGACGGGACTTTGGGTCCCTGGCTAGTTGATCGAGAGGTGGGAGAATCCATCACAGTTGAAGGTCCCTATGGTGAGATACAATATCTTGGCAATACGGATGCTGTTGTACTTGCTGAAGGCCCTGGAATCGGACCAGCTGTAGGAATCGCTGAACGGGCAACCGATGAGGGGAAGAATGCCAGAATCATACACACTGAAGCTTCCCCACCGCACGCTGACCGCCTCAATTCCAATCAAAGCGATCATGTGTCAGTCACTCATGCCCCTACTACCGAAAGGCTCCTGAATGAACTCGCTGACGTCTCTAATGAACAGATCTACGTATTCGGCTTCAAAGGATTCGTCGACAAGGCAAAAGAAACCCTAGAAAAAGCAGGTATTGACCCCGACTCTGCTGAGATCGAAAGCTTTGGGCCTAAATAAAATACTAACCCGACAAAGTCCCCGAACAATCGGTTTCGTAAAACGTCGAATGTAGTAGCTTGTCCGATCTGGTGGACTGGGAGGCATTTACGTAGTCAATCTGTCATCTACTATAGTAAGTACTTCTTGTCAAGAAGTACACCTACCGTAGGCGACGGGCCGATTAGTCGATAACGCCGTACAAATTGTGCTGAACGTGCGACCAATTCAGAAGGGTGAGACTCATCTGAAAACCGTCGGGGATACCTTAGACTATGCTAAGGAGATGATTCACGAATTAGGTCCCAATTCGGAACCGAATCTCAATCTCGTCTGCATCCCTGACTACGATACCTGCATCCGTTTCAGTCACGTTAAATTGGCTACCAATGAGTCGGTCTCGAAGCGCGTCGAGTGCCTGTGTCCCCGGAAGGACTACCTCGAACCAGGCTAATCCTCGGCCATTGCTTGGACCCGTTCGATGATGCCATGTGTTCGCCCCGATGTGATGGTGATACCCTCCGGCAGACACGAAGTGTGCGTTTGGCCAAGTTGCTTGTACTTCGAACCCGAGGATGTTTACGTAGAAGTCCCTGAATGTGTCAATCGAGGAGACTTCGAGATGGACATGGCCGACATCTGTGCCCGGTGGTGCCCGAGGTTCACCACTACCAGCGGCTTCGATTCTATCGAGATCGAGTCGGTCGGAGCCGATTCTGATCTTCCCATTGTCGTCGATAGACCACTCGTCGCGGGGGAAGTCCCGATAGATCTCAACGCCGTTCCCCTCGGGGTCTGTGAGATACAGCGCCTCGCTGACGGCATGGTCAGAGGCACCACCGAGCTGCCAGTGGTCTCGTATCCGACTGAGCGCGTCACCGAGGGCTTCGCGTGAGGGTACTCTGAATGCATTGTGGTAGAGCCCGGTGCCCGATCGGTGACGCTTCAGGGCATCTTCTGCTTCCTCCAGGACGAGCAGTGACGTGTCGTCAACCCCGAGTACGGTGTTCGTGTCGTCTGTGCGGACCACACTGAGGCCGACGACATCTTGGTAGAAGCCCGTCATCTCATCGAGGTCGGCGACGCGAAGCGCAGTCCGTCCGATCCGTGTTCCTTGCGGGAGTACGTCTGTATTCATTGAGTCTGTTAAAATAAACGCGAACGCTGCTTATCCGTTTGTGCCCCTCGCCTGAGACGAGTCAGGGGAGCGGTCCCCCTGGTCGAACAGTGCATGTTGGAGTGAGAATGCTCCAGGGCCACTCAGAACAAGCGCTACTGCGATCACGGTTAGCGTGAGTGTCAATTCGATACCGTTACTCGTGACCGGATACCCGTTGGGAAGGTGGTAGAGGACAGTAGCGACGAGCATGTCGATGGCGATCACCGCGCTTGTGAGTCGAACGGCCAAGCCGACTAGCAACAAGATGCCGCCGACAAGTTCGACGAGACCGACTCCCCACGCTGCAATCGTGGGAAGTGGAACGCCAAGGCTCGCCAAGAACCCTGCAAAGCCCGAGATACCCATCGGTTTCGGTCCGACACCGAAGACTTTGCCGACGCCTGCGATAAGCATCGGAATCCCAAGGGCGAGTCGAACGAGGGTCGTGCTCCAGAGCGCAGCCGTCTCGGATGACAGTTGACGTGATATGGTCTGGGCCATTATTCCTCCAGCTCCGGCTGACCGCCAGTCATCTGGATGATCTGACCCGTCACGCCGTCGTTCGAGAGCAGATGAACAACTTCATCGACGACCGCCGCAGGTGCTGTCCACTCGGAGAAGTCAGCGTCGGGCATCGCCTCCCGGTTCCCCGGCACGTCGATGAGGAACGGGGCGATCGCGTTGACGCGAGTATTGAGTTCGACGTCGAGCGACTCGGTTAGCGTCCGGACTGCGCCCTTGCCCACGTTGTAGGCCAGCGTGCCCGGCACCGGATCAATCGCCCGGTCGGAGCTAAACAGCACGACACCGCTGTGTTCACTGAGCTGGTCTGCGAACGCCTTGACCGTCAGGAACGCCGTGGTTGCGTGGAGACTGAGTGCGGATTCGAATGCGTCTCCATCGGTTTCGTTGATGCCGCCCATTGAGAACCCGCCAGCGAGGCCGACAATATGATCGACCGAACCGTGTTCCTCGGTAACGGCCTCAGCGAAGGCCTCAACCGCAGCTTGGTCGGTGAGATCGACCTGGTGGTATGACACCGCGTCGGCGTATTCAGCACGATCCTCGACATCATCTCCTTCGGTTTCAGTAACGTAGGTGCCGATCACATCAGCGCCCTGGTCAACGAGCTGGTCCGTCACGTACGGGCCTATGTTGCCGGTCGCACCGGTCACAAGCACCGTCGAGTTTTGTAGTTCCATTACATTACCTAGTAGGCTCCCAAACCTATATATACTTCAGGCAACAATAGTGTAACCAAGTAATGGCGACCCAACCACCGACGTCTGAAACCGATACAGAATCGGACATCGAGCAACGGAATGCAGATGTTTGCAATGTAGTGGGGTCGATTGAGGAGATCGGGTCAAAGTGGAAGCTCATCGTCCTCAACGATCTTCGAGGCGACGAAAAGCGGTTCAACGAGCTCAAGCGATCGACGGGGGCGAGTTCGTACACGCTCTCGCGCGTGCTTGACGACTTGGAGGACGAAGAGCTCATTGAGAACCGGAAAGAGTTCGAATCGCCGGTCGCAAGCTATTACAAGATGACTGAGAAAGGCAGTGCGCTCTGTCCCGTCTTCGACGTATTAGACGAGTGGGGCGATGACTGGCTCTGAATTCGGCAGTCAACACACGATAGACGAAACTGATGAGAAACGTGTTCAGGAAGTTGTGCAGATGCTAAGAGAGCAGGCCATAAACGACTAACCTAGGGTTCGACAGATTTCCCCTACTATTTAAGTTTTGTACACATTGTATATTATGTGAGTTATGTAGACATCCATCTGTTTGTTACGATTAATCTCGAAACTAGGTCCGAACGACGGTTGTAGTTCTAGTATAGTGATATGTAATTTTCGACCCTCACTAAACCTGTATTTCTGGTATAGAACTCTTCTATCATGAGAATATTGGATTTATGTCTTCTGCCACTACTGGCTTTGATTACTCGGAAACACACGTATTTCTAGTCCCGTGCGTCCTACGGACCACAGAGATGGTCGAAGACACTCAACCCGACGCTACTCTCGGGCACCCTCGAAGACAGCATTGCGGAGTTCGTCCACTCGCGAGATTTAGGGCAGCTACCCTCTGATGCCGAGGTTATTATCGCCCTGAAGTTTCGGTCAGTAATCGATGCGATTCCAGATGATATCAAGGAGCGACATTTCAGTGGAACCGGTGGAGGCGCCACGTCGGGCAAAGACGCGGTAGTTACCCCTCAAGAACGGTCAGACTAAGACATCAATCTCCGCGAGGATGTCACGCGAAGATCGGCCGACGAAGAGCACGTTCTCCCCCGTCGCGAGGGTCCAGCCAGCTTGCTCGTCGTAGTACTCGAAGTCCGAGCGCTCGACTGACACTGTCAGCGTCCGTTGTTCGCCCACCTCAAGCGTCGTTGCCTCAAACCCAACCAGTTCTCGTTTCGGCGTTGGAACCGGAGCAGCGGCCTTCTGGGCGTACACTTGCACGACGGCCTTGCCGTGACGGCCCCCCGTATTCTCGACGGGGACTGCCACGGCGAATCCGTCCCTATCTTCGGTCACCGACGGCTGCCCGTATACGAACGATGTATAGGAGAGTCCATGACCGAAGGGGAATGCGGGGCTAATGTCGTGTGCGTCGAAATGTCGGTAGCCCACGAAGATGCCCTCGTCGTACCGGGCCACATCGTCGACTCCGGGGAACGCTGCATCGTCGCTCGTGGGATAGTCGGCTACAGAGCGCCCGAAGGTTGTCGGGAGGCGTCCGCCGGGCTCGGCGTCACCGAAGAGTAGGTCGGCGAGTGCCTCGCCGTCGGCCTGCCCGGGGTACCACGTTTCAAGCACGGCATCGACTGCGTCCAGCCATGGCATTCTGACAGGTCCGCTCGTCCGGAGCACGACGACCGCTCGGTCGGCAACCCTGGCAACCGCCTCAATCAAGTCGTCCTGGTGGCCAGGGAGAGCGAGATCCGGGCGGTCCTGGAATTCCGTCGCGTCGTCCTGGACGACCACGACAGCGCAGTCGGCTGCCGCGGCTGCGTCGACTGCATCGTTGATGCTCGAGTCAGGTCTCTCCTCTTCGGTGCCTGCGGTGAACACCCGCGACTCGGTCACTGACGGGATCCCGCGTTCGAAAGTGATGGAAACGTCTCTGGCGTCAAGGCCATCGACGGGCGAGGTCTGAATAAAAGGCAATACTTCCGAAGAGCCGCCACCTCCCAGTTTAGCGGTATCCGCGTTCGGGCCGATTACCGCAAGCGAGTTGACGTCCTCTAGCGGGAGCGTGTCATCGTTCTGCAGAAGGACTGCACCCTCCGTGGCAATCTCGCGTGCGAGTTCGCGGTGTACTGGTGTGTCGAGTTCACCCTCTGGCCACTCATCGAAACAGCCGATGGAAGCCATGCCCCGCAGGACCCGCCTGACCTTCTCGTCAATGACGGCTTCGTCGAGTTCGCCAGACTCGACGGCCTTCCGGAGGGGCTCACCAAACAACGCCGGAACGTTCGGGACTGGTGGCATTGCTTCGGGAAGGTCGTCAACGTCGGCATCGGCGGGGACGAACTCCTCAAGAGTGATTCCGGGCATTTCGACGTCGAGACCCGCACGGGCTGCCGTGATAGTACTGCGAGTTCCCCACCAGTCTGAGACGACGAATCCGTCGAAGCCCCACTCGTCTTTCAGAATGTTCGAGAGGAGGTACTCGTGGTCGCTCATGTGTGTCCCGTTGACCCGGTTGTAGGCGGTCATCACTGACGTTACGTCCGCCTCTTCGACTGCTGCGCGGAACGCGGGCAGGTAGATCTCGCGTAGTGCTCGCTCGCTGACCGCTGCACTGACCTCATAGCGGTTCGTCTCTTGGTTATTGGCGGCGTAGTGTTTGACCGTTGCGGCGACGTCTTCCGACTCAATGCCATCGATTACGGCGACGCCGGTTCGTGCGGTCAGATAGGGGTCCTCGCTGTAGTACTCGAAGTTACGCCCGCCATGGGGTACCCGGACGATGTTGACCCCCGGTGCTAGGATGACGTCCTGGCCGTGGGCGGCCGTCTCCCTGGCGAGCGCTCGTCCGAACCGTTGGGCGAGGGAGGGTTGCCACGATGCTGCGAGCGCGATCGAGGCGGGGAACGCTGTCGCACGCTCTCCGCTCGCCCGTACGCCGAGCGGTCCGTCGACAAGCGACAGCGGTGGGATGTCGACATGTTCGACGCCCGAAAGGTAGCCCGTCGCCTTCTCGTGCGGGTCGACAGCTCCGTGGACGAGTCGGATCTTCTCATCTAACGTTAGATTTTTTATAATAGTGTCGAGATCTCCGCCCATTATAACAGCGTCCTCCGCGGACACTCTTTACTGTTTCTCCAGGAGTGCGTACGACGAATCAGCTGTAGTCGACACGCGAACATATCTCACCACTGAGCTCTTCGGGAAGGTGGCATTATTGGCGATTTCGACGTATTAGAAAGCGTCTCCCAGTTAGCAGAATTTCGCGGGGCACGAGGCCCCACATACCTTGTAGCCCTTCCCCTAGTTCGGCACGGTTTAGCACCCCTTGAGCTGGCATTCCTCTTTCGAGCGATTGGTGCAATCTCTGATGGCTGGACTAATGGACGAACCATTCTTTGACTGAACAGATAGGGTCCGCGAGACAGGGATACCCAGCGCCGCAGACCGATAGTGGCTGACTTCATTCGTTTCGCAACGCTCGTCCTCTGCGGCTTTGCGGTCGTCTTACTCTCGCGGTGACATGTACTGCTGGGCGTGTTAGGCCTACTCCTCTCGCTCGATGCCGTACGGCTCGCGGGTGAACACGCCCAGTGGTTCGATCTCGAGTATCACTCTGACGACGTCGTCGTCGTACCGATCCGACCAGTTCTCGACGTTCTGGTACCGGCGGCCGAGCGCGTCGATGTGGTCCATCGCCCCTTCCTCGGTGACAGCCGTTACCTCACCGTGGAGTGAGAGGTAGCGGTACGGGACATCTGGATCAATCACACACAACGCGATGTGGGGATCCTGCTGGACATTAGCCATCTTCCGGCGGCCGCGCGCCGTGTTGATGCGGACGTGTTCGCCGTCGTAATCAACCCAAACGACGGTCTGGTGAGGGATGCCGTTGGGGAGAAGGGTCGCAAGGACGCCGTACGACGGCCGCTCAAAGAGGTCTTCGAAATCGGAAGGGATTGACTCCATACTCCTATGTCGCTTGGAAGCGGGAAAAACCATTGTTCCCCTCTCCCTGCACTCATATTGGCCGCCTTATGCACTTCTTTACATTTTCTAATATAATTGATGACATTCTTCTTGACGGTGACGCCTGTTATGCACGGCTTCTAGTCAATAGACGAGCCTGAACAATGGCAGTCAGAAATGACGGATATCTTGAAGAACGCTACGCTTTTCGGCGTTACACTGGTTTTCGTAGCAGTCAGCGGTACCGAACGGTCATACGCACACAATATAGGATTCTAAGGTGACGAATGTGACTAGCTAATCTACTCTACACGGACTCTCGCTAGAGACACGTATCGGACGAATTGCACTTCGTGTCATCAACCCCGAAGTGATGGCCCGGTTCTGTCGGAACGTCGTAGACTCGGGGTTCTGCGCCACACCGACACAAGTTCGGTTCTCAGTGTTGAGGATACCCCACTGCTCGACTTAGAGGGATATAAAAATTCACTCGGAGGGGACACATAGGGTTCGGAACTCTTTCACAACGCGTTCAGGGTCACATCTCGTGAGGCATTGGGTAATGCGCTGGCCCGAATATGGACCCACTGGCAACTCGCCAGCGCGTCCAATTACGGCGTTAGTGAGACGCTGTATCTGATCTACCCGGTGGTGAACGGAATTGAAATCTATCGTAATTTCCCACGTGAGGAATGGCCTTGCGCCGGCGATGGGTGCGTTCTGATGGAGACGTATCCGCTCTATTATTATGATTCAGCCCGGATAATGCATATGGATTTGGATATCCAGGGTAACGCGGCTCTCGTATCGGCATCAAGCAGCGGACTCGGAAAAGCGGCCGCGATGGCCCTCGCCCGAGAAGGCGCGAACGTCGTCGTCAATGGTCGAGACGAAGATCGACTTGAGCGAGCAGTAGCTGATATCCGCGATGAGGCAACCGGCGAGGTAATCGGCCGATCGGCCGATCTAACCAATCGAGTCGACATCGAGACGCTCGTCCAGGAGACTGTAGACGAGTTCGGTGGGCTCGACCACCTCGTCACGAACGCGGGTGGGCCACCCAGCAAGCCGTTCCTCGAAACAACCGACGATGAGTGGCAGCAGGCGTATGATCTGCTGGTCATGAGTGTCGTCCACCTTGTGCACGAAGCCGCGGAGCATCTCCAAGCAGGTAATGGGGGGACGATCGTCCACTCGACGTCAAACAGCGTTAAGG
This sequence comes from Natrinema salinisoli, assembly GCF_020405205.1. Taxonomy (NCBI): domain Archaea; kingdom Methanobacteriati; phylum Methanobacteriota; class Halobacteria; order Halobacteriales; family Natrialbaceae; genus Natrinema; species Natrinema salinisoli. Next base: position 42,747 of record NZ_CP084471.1, read on the forward strand.
AAGCCATCAACAACCTCGTGCTGTCAAATTCGGTCCGGATGAGTGTCATTGGGCTTGAGAAGACGCTCTCAAGGGAGCTGGCACCCGAAGTGCGGGTGAATGCGGTCATGCCGGGAGCCCACGAGACGGACCGGATGGTGTATCTCATTGAGAACTCCGTTGACAAAGGGAAGCACGACAGTTACGAAGCAGGCTACAAGGCCCGGACTGACGATATTCCCCTGGGTAAACTCGGCCCACCGGAGGAGTTTGGGAACATCGTCGCGTTCCTGAGTTCGGAGCGAGCCGCATTCATTAATGGCGAGGCCGTGATGGTAGATGGTGGCGACGCCCGGTCGAACCTATAGGCCCTATGATAGAAGTAGCAAGAGGTCCAGCTGGTGATTCGGATCCACTAACGGATTCACCGTCGTCAACGCCTTGCGAATTCTTGTCGGACGGTTCTGTACGATGCAACTCGACGATCCCGGTTCGGACGTGATCAAGGTCGAACGCCCCGGTACCGAAGACCAGACGCTGGGCTGACACCCGCCCAGATACGGCTGTAGCGACGAGAGCGCTTGGCCGAAGAGTAGAATTGACCCTCACGGAGTCAAAAGCGTTGGGCGATGACCGTTTGAGAACGAATTGAGGTTATTTCGGTCGTCCTCAATCCGTCACATAGTCGAGTATCTCCTTGAGTCGGCTCTTGGCGAGTTCCTCTATGAGGAGGTGAGTCCGAGGATCTTGTCTTCACTGAGCTCTTCAGCAAGCGCCTCGACTTCGTCTGCCGTAATAGTGCATGCGAGACTCGCCATCGTCTCGTCGATCTCTCCAATTCGCTCAGCGGTGTCCTAGCCTGGTGAGATCGTCAGCAGTCGATTGACGAACTCACCGTCTCATGTCTAAATCTTTCCTCGGCCGAATCATAGCTACTGTATCGTTTGGAGGTAAGAATCACACAGAGCGGCTCAACTCCCACATCGGGACGGGATGATGGGACCGGTTCCGACGGCCTACCCGTTGAGTCTCACCATGACTTTGATTTCTTCTCGCTCGTCCATTGCTTGATAACCCTCAGGAACACTGTCAAGATCGACGGTCTTCGTGAAGATGGGCGACGGATCGAGGGTTCCCTGGAGAACATTTTCCATGAGTTCCTCGGCATACGCCCGTACGGGCGCAGGGCCACCAGTGAGCGATGCATTGCTGAAGAACAGCGGTTCGAGGAATGTTGGGTCTTCAACGTGTGGGACACCGACGTACCCGATGTTACCACCAGGGCGGATTACGCCGGCAGCGGTCTCCAGTGAGGACTCTGCACCAACGCATTCGAGGACGTGATTCGCACTGCTGTCGTCACTCTCGAGATTATTACTCCTTCCAGTCATCAATTCCGTGAGCAAAATGTAGGAATAAACTCTGGAGTAGTTTCTAAAAGTTTATCTACTAGATCATGAATTCCCAAGTAGACATGATACAGTGCAGTCATTGCCAGACAGAACTCGAAAACAAGGAGAGGCTCTACATAGAACGGAAGGCCTTCAGAGGTGCTCACAGAGTCGGTGACTTTTGCAGTTACTCGTGTGGGGGCGCCTACATCGAGGAGGAAAACCTGAACAATGTCAAGCTGAACCAACCAATATTATAGAGGATATCCAGTATGGTAGAAAGAATTGGAGAACGGTCAGTACCAGCTGCGGTGACTATTGAGTGTGTTTGGTGCGGTGACGAGATCGACCATGACGGTCTGGTCCAAGTTACCGACAACGAGCCCGCTTGTTCAGAGTGTATTCGAGAACGGATCTGGTCTGAGATGAACCGTAACCAAGAATAGGCAGATCTTCCAACTCTCTGGATAACGTAGCTGCAACTCACGTTCTCTTTCAAGTGAGTTCAAGACCGTGCCCGCTGGCCGTAGAGTTGCGCTAACGTATTATAGACGCCCTTCTATCGATGTCTTCGTGCAAGCACATCACTTGCACTCTAAGACCAGAAATCGAGGAAGGCCTGTTCGTTCAAGGATCCTTCTGGCTGTACAGTGAAGCAAAGTTGTGATTTTCGGTAGAATTCTAGTGAAAAATAAATTGAGCAGTCTGATTTGCGACGAGACCACCGAAAAACGAAAAGAGTATCTATGAAACGCTTCGAACAGAACTACGGGCTCTGGAAAACCCCCTTACGGTCACTTGAGCAATTGTCCGGGATGTTTTGGTAGCTATCTACTTCCACTGAACGCCACCTGCTTGTGAAAATCCGATCACTGTCATGCGTAGACAGTACGAATTTAAGGAGTAGCCTATTCACTGACGATTACTTATCGACACCTTCAGGCCCTGAATGCAATGCCTGGTCGATGAGCGTGTCTAACGCTCGCCGCATTCGGCGTCCGAGCGCTGACGAGGAAACCGTCGAAGAGTATCATACAACCGTGATGGATGCATGGGAAGAGTGCGTCCGCACGAGTCTCGTCGACGAAGTCCTCCTGCTCTCCGATTCAGAACACGAAACGGAAGTATGGGCATCCGTTCGTTACGAAGGAAGCAACTGAGTCTTTTAAAAGAAGGGTTCCCGACCAAACCGGCGCTCGCTTTCGAACGCTTGCTAACTCAACGCACGGAGGCGGAGGCGAAGTCCATGTCTTCGGTTAGTGGGCAATGCGGTCGGCTCGTCGATCGAGAAGGCGCTCACCGTCTCTATGGGAAGCACTCGATAGCTCACCGAGAAATTCGGAGTAATCGCCGCTCAGCGAGGCGTACACGTCGAGCGCACGAACGAGGTGCTCCCACGAACCCCGCTGTGTCACACTCGAAGAATCAGCCAAGAACTACGGAGTCTCCTCGTCTGCGTTCGGCCGACGGATACGGCGAGGACTATATACCCTCGTCGACGGGATGCTTCGTGCAGAGTCCGAAGGTCTCGATCGTCGATAGTCGTAGAGGGGAGGTCACTTAAAGCCGCAGATGCTGACTGCGGAGACTCACAATGATGTAGCCCCCAGTACTGAGTAGATGTCAAGCACAGCTTCCCACGTCAAGTACACAACCAGTGAGGACGAGCTGATGAGCCAAACGGTCATAAACGCTGTTTCGGAGGTGATCGGCTGTGATCCGATCGAGTTGGATCCCGTCTACGAATATATCGACCCCGACGCGTTAGATGCCGTTTTCAGTTCCCCCTCGAGTATCGGCGAGAACCAGGACGACATCTACCTGGAGTTCGCCTATATGACGTATCGTGTGACGGTGACCACCGACCACGTTCACGTCTACAGTCAGGACGAAGAATAGGAAATTAGGTTTTAAACTAGTGTCGTCTTATGCTGAACGACAATTCGATTGACGACGTTGAATCACTTCGTTCTGCTCTCCGAGAGGTTCTAAAAGAAGCAGAAACGAACGATATCGAAGTAGAAGGCAGTTTTAGGATCGAAGCGCCGGTTGATCAGAATTGGGAAATTCAAATTTGGCAAGTTGAATAATCGCTGGCCCGGAACCTCTCTAAGCCAGATAACGATGCACTATCATGCTGAGTGCAACTCGAGTAACTCCAGAACCCGTTTTGGCCAGACGCCTTGCAATTAGGTATTGAATGGGAGGTTCCCTAAGAAATCGTCACTTTGATAGTCGAGATGATCCAGCCGCGGACCGAGCAGTTCTCGAACGAGGAGCATCAGGGGATTGGTGTCTCCTTGTCCGACCAATGCGATTTCCGTCCTCGTCCCGTCGCCATCTTCGTCCCAGAGACCGATCACAACCTTCTTACGATCAACAACTATTAACCGACTGATCCTGGGGCAGTTCGACTGATCGTACATCCAGTCCATCTGTGGGTCCCATATCGTAGCATCTGGGAGATATTCTCGGAAGAATTCTCGGGCGTCCCATTACTTGAATCGATTTCGTCGTACTCAGTATCTGTCCCGTCATATGCTCTTCGAGATCTCTTCCGTTTAGTTCCTCCGCTCGCGTTACAGCGCTCCGTCCGATACGGTATTGCGGTTCACGAATCGTGTTCGGTAAACGCATCACCGGCGTCTTTGGCCATCTCTTTCGCTTCGATATGAGAGTAGGATTTTCGCACGACTGCTTCGCTATTGTCCAAGAGCCGAGCAGCAGCAGTAAAACCGCGTTGCCGGACCATCACTTCGCCAGCTCCACGTCTGCCACCGTGTGGGGCGAGATACCCGTGTTTCCCCTCGAGTTCGAGATCTGCGTCCTCACAAAGCCGTCGCATGATCCGACGAGCGCCATCAGTGTTGATCGAGGGAGGTGCCAGCTCGTACTCTCGAAGGGACTTGAACACCTCGAGTTGGCCAGTGAGATCATCGACGAACGTCTCGGTTTTTCCTTCTGACCACCCGTGTTCGTTCCGGAGTCCCGTTCGAAGGGTCTCGTAGAGCGTTGGAAGGTGAAACGTCGGAAATACCGGCCAGTCATCGGCAGCGGGACTGAGCAAACCTTTGTATCGTCGCATAGGATTTATCGCCTGCTCAGTCAGCGAACGATCAGACCAGTCTTGTTTCTTCGAGAGGACGGTCATCTTCCGGTCCTCGAACGAGACGTCATCCCACCGCAGCCCAGTACGGCGATCGTCTTTCGGATCAGCGAAGATTTCGCCGCCACGCACACCGGAGTAGCACAGGACGTAGACGAGCGCTCGGTCACGGAACTCTTTGATCGCACCCAGCCCTTTCTCGTCGGCAGCATCGTGAGCGCGTGTATCGACGTAACGGGTTATCAACAGCCGGTGTTCGTCAGTCCAGGCCTGCTGATCCCCGGATCTACGTCCATCGTTTTCCGGAAGAGGTTCCTTCGCGACGTTTCGCTGTGCGTAGTTCGCCTCGAGGAGCCCTTCCCGAACGCACCAGCCGACGTAGGCACTGACCTGTGCATAATACGTCTGAACCGTTCCTGGAGCGAGATCACGTCCAGTGAGCTCACGGGCGTACCGTCGGAACGTACGTTCGTCCAGGTCGTCGAACGCTTCCCCCGACTGGGGATCTGCCTCGAGCCACTCGAGGAAGTCCTCGACGCAGCGCTCGAGGTTTCGCCGGTAGTTCCCGCTTCCCTCGCCACCCTTCGATTTCGATCGAAGGAACTCCTCGAGCGGGTCGGCGACCGACGTCGATTCGGATTTCACGTTCGATCACCCTCGAGACCCGGATTCCTGCTGGGTACCATCGTTCGTGATTCACAGAGGGAGTGGACACTCATAAAACTACACTTGATTATTCAGGTAATCAAGTGTATTGAGCCCAGTACTTCATCTGCTGATATTCGATGTCTGGGAGACGTAAACGGGAGAATTCCAAGTTATAAATCATATATGGCTATATCGAATCTTTTCCCGGCATATCCGAATCGACGGCCAGCAATACTGGCTGTACGCTGCGATCACTCCCGATTCGAACGAGTTCCTGTATCTGCAGCTGTTTCCGACGACAACGACGGCATTAACTGAACTGTTTCTGCAGGAATTCCGCGAGAAACATAATATGGAAGATGTCGTATTTCTGGCCGATTACGCCCAGTATCTCAAAATAGCCTTGTAGCGAGTTGGGCACCGATTCCAGACGGTTCGCTATGGGAATCGGAACGCTGTTGAACATATATTTAGAGACATGAAAAGTAGAACTTCGTCGCTTAGAAATAGCTTCAGTTCTGTCGACCTCACATGTTGAAGACGTGCTAAGCGTGCGAGATAGAAGCGTCTTCGAATCGCGTGGAGCGTGGATTGTATGTCTATGATGAGCGCGGGGTGGTAGCGAACGCGGATCTGAGCTCGACGGAGAACATGCAAGCAACGGTAACTCTGCGTCCTGCGGAGCACAGAAGTAACTTATCTGGAGTAGAACGCTTCCTGAAGTGGTTCCACCTCCACTATCTCATCTTGCACTATAACCTCAAAGCCCGCGTATTGGAATCGGACTTGGCTGCTTGTTTCGGACCTATCGAACAGTGTATTCAATGCGTCTGGATTTATCGCCTCGCGTAGTGGAGGGAGGTCCAGTGGATCGCTGTCGGTTGCTTCTGCCACGGCTTTGATTACAGCATTTACTGGTGGCTTATTGTTATCGATCAAGGCCGTTGTCATCACTTGATAGTTGAACGTCGGTGTCTGTCTTTCATCGGCCTCACCCTCTCCGGAGTTTATATAGTCTCGCCTTTGGCTAACGTATGGAGAAGCAGTACTTCCTAGCCACTCGTGTAGTGAGCATGTGATAATAACTACTATCAGGTAGCCAGAACTGAACACTGCAACAGTAGGTTCGCAAATCTACATACCGAATCGTCGTTCTTCTCAGAAGGCAGTTCCGGTCAGAACACCGTGTTCAGTATGGGGTCTGCAGGTATCACTGATCAATCGTCTGGATGGGATGCCGTTTAAACACCGTAGAAGGTGAGCGGGGCAACTCACAGGCGCATAGTGCTCAATAGAGAGTATGATTAACCAATTACCACCCGTCTCTCAATCGTCGACTGTACTCTCTGTGGAACAGGATTGGAGACAAATAACGTCATGGCATGGTGTTCAGCACTCTTCCATCGCTGTTGCTACGAAGTCGGGGGGTTGGCTGTGATTGGCGACGATATTGGGGTTGGAATCATCGGCCTCGGCGGCATGGGAAATTTCCACGCGCGAAGTATTCGCGACCTCGGCGCTGACATCGTCGCGGGCGTGGATCTCGTTCCAGAGCAACGCGATCGATTCGCCGACGAGTTCGGCGCACGGACCTACGAAACCCACGAGGCCCTCATCGAAGACGACGCTGTCGACGCCGTCATCGTGACGACGCCCAACCGGTTCCACGAGGCAATCGCCGTCGCAGCTCTCGAGGCGGGACTGGACGTCCTCATCGAAAAGCCCCTCGCACACACTCTCGAAAGCGCAGAACGGATCGCCGCTGCGGCGGCACGTTCGGACGGCATCTGTATAGTCGGCTTTCACAACCGTCAGGCCGCGTCGATGGCCATGTTCGACGAACAACTCGCGCGCAATCGTTTCGGCGACCTGACCCACGTCGAGGCCAACTACGTCCGCCGGCGCGGCGTTCCCGGCCCCGGCTCGTGGTTCACCGATCCCGAACTCGCGGGCGGCGGTGCCTTGCTCGACATCGGCGTCCACGCGCTCGACCTCGCACTCTACGCGCTCGACTTCCCTGAGATCGTCGAAGTAAGCGGCGTCTTGCGGACGACCTTTGGAACCACTGAAGAGTACGCTGATCCCGATGGATTCGGCGACAACTGGGACGCCGAGGCGGAGACCTACGAGGTCGACGACTCCGTCAGCGCCTTCATCCGCTGTGCGGACGGCCAAACCATCTCGCTTGAGGCCGCGTGGGCGACCAACCGCGAGGAGAGCATGGATTTCCGCGTGCGCGGCACCGAGGCGGGCGCCCAGTTCGACATCGGCGACACCGACCTGCGGATCCTCGAGGCCGGAACGGCCGGCTGCGATCACTACACCAACGTCGACATGACCGGTGACGCCGCGGTGACCGGTTACGGCGAACAGGACGAACAGTTCCTCGCAGCCGTCGCTGCGGGCGCGACGCCGGAGACGAATACCGTCGAGGAGACCCTGACCGTCCAGCGCGTGATCGACGCGATTTACCGCTCAAGCGAGACGGGTCGTGTGATCCAGCTCAAAGAGTCCCCACCGGTGGAGCCCCGACTCGAGCAGGCGGCACAACTCGACTGATTGGGGTTGAATACGACTAGTGGATGTCGTCAGCACAGACCAACGAATCCTAGAATTAACCGGTGTCCGTTGCAGTTGTTCAAGTTATCGCTGCCATTGCAGACCAGAATTTAGAAGCCAGAAACGAGAATGAAGAAGATACTGGACTCAAACCACTCTACAACACGGTTAATACAGATATCATAAATGAGTCATTCCATGATGTGGCAGATGGATCTTAGCCTGTAGGCAAAGTAGCATTCGTACACTGTGGATATGAGGTGGTTGTCGAGAGCTCTAGTGAAATAGTATTGATACTATCCCCCAACTGGAGAATATCTACTCAGCACTAAATATTTCATACCTGTGAATCTCTACCCCAACTTTCTACTTATCTGAATACATGTCTCCTCAGATGACGATCAATCATCGAAATCTTCGGGCTCTGAACGAATCGTGTGTTCAATAAGTGTATCCAGTCCCCGCCGCATCCGCCGGCCGAGCGCAGACGAAGAGATCTCGAACTCCTCAGCCAACTCTTCGAGTGTGGTATTACGTGGCTCGTTAAAGTAGCCTTGCTCGTGCGCTCGAACGAGTACGTCGCGCTGAGCAGCGGTCAATTCGAACTGGTCAGCCGGATCGTCCAGCTCTTCTCGATAGAGACGGTGAAGGTGGAACTGTATTCCTTTTTTTTGGCAGACATCACGGACGTCCCTTAGGGTATCGAGAGAGGGGATACGAGCACGAAAGTAAGACTCCTCATGTGTGGTCGTAACGTCAAGAAATCCAACATCAGACTCAGCAGCCTTGGGATAGAGCAGATCCGGGACGGTTTCTTTGGGGTGAGTCACACGATACAAGCGCCGGTCGTCTATTTCTGTAAGGCAAGCGTAATCTTTGACTGTGGAACTTGCCTGTAGGCTCGATTCGAAAGCATCGAAATTATCACCCGAAGCCCAGAAAACGCGTATCCCTTCACCCGCTGGTGTCATATGTACGTCCTCGTTGTACAACACCATCTCTGGGACCGATTCGAGCGGTTCCTGAACCAATGGAGAGATAATGCTAAACTCGGCGATCAAACTCATTCTTCTTCCCTTCTATACGAAGCGCACGACGTTGGTGCATTGATTGGGTCAGACAGGGCGATGATAGTCTCTGTCCACGAATAGTACTCTCCAAACCGATAACACGCATTAGTTCACCATTTAGCGGATATTCTCTTATCATCGGTTCACTCGAGACACTATTACGCACCGGAGGTATTGAATCCCCTCTGATCCCATTATCTGGACTACAACAACGAAGATGACGATTTGAAACTACGATCGAGTAGCACCCGAATGAGTCTTGCAATCTCCTCAAACACTGTCTATTTGGACCAGTTTGAGAACATTGTTTTGTTGGTTCCTTTGCTGGATTGGTTCATATTTCACTAATCAAAAAATATATTTACGCCCCCATGAATAAGGCAGTATGCACCGGGACTGAGCCGGTGTATACCCAGATTCGCATGTATGATCACACGGTCAGTCACTATCGAAGAGATCGATGACCTGTTCCTGATGTGGAACGACCACATCAACGGCTCTGCCCTCTATCGTCGCGCACTCCGCGAGGAGATGGACGTTCGAGGTATCGATCCTGATGAACTCCGTGACCTCTTCGAGCGGGCCCGCGAGCAGGGCTATATACTCGAAGAGATCGCTGAAAACACTAACCGATTCGCCGATCTCCAGTCGCTCGTGGGGGATCAGCAATACCAGCCTACGGCCGGAGATACCACTGATGAGTAACTCGCTATGTCCCAGGATATCAACTCCTCCGAACCCGAACGTAGCACCGAAGCGGAGCCAACAACGACGAGTAGAATCCCGAAACAAGCCGCACTCACCATCGTCCTCCTGAGTCTGTTTGCCGTACAGACTGTCGCAGCACAGAGTAACGCAGTCTGTAGTGCGGATAACCTACCCAGCATGATTGAGGGTTTCTTCCAGCTAACCACTGCACTGGGAATCGTCGGCCTCGCCATTGTCTGGCAGGCAGACTCCCTTATCGAGATGTTTACCCTCAATCCGGAGCAGAAGAAGGGGCTCAAGCGTCACAAGCGCTCGGCGATGAAATCCGCAGTCATCCTCGTCGTTCTCGGCCCACTGTACACCGTCGCCGGGTCGATGATGAGCCTTCCGCTGGCACAGTGCGTCGACCTCGTCCCTTGGTAGCCACCCAGCTATCGTCATGATCCCCATGTCCCACCGAAAACTCTCCGTGTTCATGGCTGCCGTGCTCGTGACAAGTATAGTAACGGGTATTGTCACAGCCGATCCGCCGCGGCCGGGCACGGAGGGGAACGGGCTCACTGAAAACGAGTCTGCATCGCTGTGGTCGCACGATGCGGACAACTATATCTCCCAAAAAGAGTACCGCCAGCAATACGGCGAGCCCCGCTCCGCCGTCCACCAAGTCGCTAATGGGACAGATGTTACGTTCAAACGGCCGCCGGAAATCGCTGCAACGTGGACGCGAAACGACTTCGAGGACCTCGACGCCGGCAACGCAGACACCTCCGTACATCCGCCACACGCGGACCTCGAGGACGGCGTCTTCATCGAGGACGCTCATACCACGATCTTCGCTGTCCACCCCTCCACACGAGGACACCTCGAGTCCAGCGAGGCGCCGCTCTATATCGCACCGAACGGAACGATTCGGGGTTTCATCGACTATCGTGTTCGAGTCCCCAACGGAAATTCCTCTGAGAACGCGACTACTGAGTGGTCGCTTACGGAGCACGAGATCGAAGAAATCCGATTGAAGAACGATCAAGAGGTCATCGCAGAGCAGGATAGATCCCATACGCCGACTCTCAACTACCAGATCGAGGACGCCTGGAGTGCGACTCTCACGCTTGAAGCGGATATTAACGTCCGTCTGAAGAAGACTACCCAGATTGGACGAGACAATCAAACAGACGTCACCGTCACCTACCAGACGGAATCGCGTACCGTCTCGGATTCAATCGACGTCGAGATCTATGACTTCTCGGCATCCACCTATTATGCCGAGTATCCCAACGGGGATTCCGGCGTTGCCACCTTCCAGTCTCGGCCGTGGCAGGGATATACCTTGACTGAGGATGGTGATACGAGGGTTCGTGGAGTCTGGCGGTTCTACACCGCTCGAAACACCAACTGGGATACGCTCGTTCGGTCGAACCGGACGGATAGCGCTACAGTCGGATCCGATGCGATTCCGGTCTACGTCCATGCGTATCCATCACGTATCGGTCCGCGTGCCGAGCCAGTTCGAAACGGCCCGGAACTCATCGATACGTGGGGAATTGACCGCCCATCACCGGTCGGTACCATTGGAGAGAACATCAACATCGACATCGCCAACCAATCGTACACGACGACGTATGGGGTCGCGGTACGTGCCGAAAACGTCGACCGCGAAGCTCTCCAGGTAGCCGGAATCGTCCGAGGGGTGAATGCCTCGATCATCGAGCCAGAGGGAGGATCCCAGCGACAGCTTCGGCGTAGCAACCTCTCCATGGAGGTCATCAAGCAGAATCAATCGCAGGCGACTATCCGGCTTGAACTCCGAGATAATCAGACCGGTACACCGATTAAACTCGACGATAGCCGGCAGTATCCAATCGGTGGAGTCACCCGGAACGGGCACATCACCGTCGCGAATCAGCGTGTCGAAACCAACGCGTCCGGGGTCGCTACCGTGACGATTGATGAACTGGGCATCTACACGGCTCGATATCACCCAGGTCCGTGGCTTAGCCATAATCCCGCATACGTGAGTGACACCGCGACCACTCGCTGGCACCCATTAGGGACGATCGAGGGATGGTTCGCTCTCGTATTCGAGGTTGGCTGGCAGCTCCTCCCGTTCTTCGTGATGTTCTACGCAGGCAAACGACTTCTGCGGATGCTCGGTCCAGAAGACATCTTCCAACGAAACCCATGACACAGAAGAATCCACGAGTCAGTAGGCGAACCGCTCTCCGAACACTCACAGGCGCTGCATTCGTGAACGTTGCTGGCTGCCTGAACAACGATGGAGGCTCTGGAACGCCTGGTAACAGAACTACTTCGCTAGACGGCCAGGGTCCGCTCCAACGCATCGCTGTCGACGGGACAACGCTTGTCGTTGAGCTCTCGGAAGAAGCCGATGTTGATCAGGTCAACCTCATCCAGCCGGACGGAGGGCTGTTCGGACAGCGTGATGTGGTCACAGGTTCCCAACAGGTCTCGTTCGAAATTGGAACAACGTATGTCCCCGGTGAGTATCGTGTACTCGCTTTAGAAGGCGAAGAGACTGTAGGGGAGTCTTCCCTGTCCATCCAGCCTAATCTCAGAATCATGGAAATGGGAATGGGGAAGAATCAGCCTGAAAAGATGTGGAATAGCTCAAGTGACAAAATCACTAAAGAGGCCTTCGTATCTGTCGAAAACCGAGGGAGTGGTCCAGATGCGATCACGCAGTTCCTCTTCGTTGGAGATGTCCCATATCCCTCAGATGAGGAAGGAACGAACTACGCCGACAACGATGAAATCAGTGGCATATACGACCCCGACAGGGATACAGAAGTTGATGAAGTGGTCATAGAACCGGGAGAGAAGCTTACACTGTACAGTTACCGTTCACCGTTTGCGTTCATGCGAGGAGAGGGGACTTCGTGTGAGAGCGAAGAACAAAACGGGAGCTTCGAAGTCATCTTGGAAACACAAGTAGGAGCTGACCGAGTTTCTAAGTCTTACAGTATCCACTACTCTGCGTCAGAAGAGTTCGATAATTGCGAGATCACAATTAGTGAGGACTAACAATGGTGGACCTAATTGATGTCATCCTAGAGGGGTTCAAAGACATCGTAGATTGGGTAATCAGCCTCTTCATGGAGGGGCTGAACACTGGTTATGAAACCCTATCTGAGGAGATGTTTAGAACCCCCACGCCTGAAACGGAGGGTGCATTTGTCTTTGGTGCGCCAACAAACGGACCCTGGCCAGCAATTCGTGATGCGTTGGTCGGGGGGGAAATTCTGCTTATTTCTCTACTTCTTTTGGTAATGTGTGTGCAAGGACGACACACGGTTCGGATATTCAATATTGGAAGTGCCTATGAAGCGAGGCGGACAAAGAAGACCGCTTGGGTTGGTGCATTCCTCATTATCAGTTGGTACTGGGTGAGTGTTCTCGGCCTCTACATCGTCGACGGATTCACTATTGCGTTGATGCCGAGTCTGGACTCCCTAGGTGATGCGATGCTGAATTTCCTCAAAGAGTCACTGACGAACCCCGGACTTGCATTCGTGTTCGCGATTATTGGTGGCCTCTCAATGTGGGCACTTGAGGCCCTATATTACATCCGGGAGGTTTTGCTCTACGTGTATGTCTACGGAATGCCGTTAGCGTTCGCCCTCGCATACGGTAATATTCCAGTCCTTTCCGACATCGCGATGGGATTTTCCAAGCGATTTGTTCCTCTAGCAGTTCTTCCCCTTCCAGCAGCAGTCGTATTCAAAGGATACGATCTGCTCTACTCAGAAGGGGCTCTTTCTCCAAATAGTGCGTTTCTGAAGTACTTAGTTGCTGCTTCATTACCTCTCATCGCGGTCTATCTCACTTGGAAGACCTTCAAATTCGCAACCCCGCTGACCGCTAAGGTCCTTGGAGGTGCGACAAAAGGAGCGGCTCTTGTCGGCGGCGTGGCTGCCGGGGCCTACATCGGCGGCGCTGGCGTCGCGACGACCGCCGCTCGGTGGGGCCCGAAAGCCGCCGCGGGCCACGCTCTTGCCCAGAAGGCTGCTGCTCGAGGCGGGCATACCGGTGAGGGAGGAGACGCACCATCATACCGCCGCACGGAAAACGACCCCGGTGGAGTCACAGCGGAGACAGCGAGTGACAGCCGTGGAATGGACTTTGACCGAGGTATCCACTAACGATGTCGATCGACAAAGACGCAGCCGCACGACGTATCATGGATCAGTTCGGTGAGGAGAGTCGTATCCCCTACCTCAACATCGAGGAGGGTGACGTGGGTATCTTGATCGCCTTTCCGATCATCGGCCTGTTCATCGCCGGCCTGACCGGCATCGAATCATTGGCCCTCCCATTCGTCGCGGGTGGCTTCGGCTTCGGCGTCGCGATCGTCTACGTCTCACCCGATTACGTGAATGCATGGACGTGGACGAAGGACGTCTATCGATACGCGAAGCGGCCTCAGATCACGTTCAGCGCACCTGAAGAAGCCGACAGTAGCACCAACGAGACGGAACGGAACGAGGGCGGGCTCGCAAACTACACACCGTTCAAGCCGGACGAACGAACCCAGGATCTTACGAACATCGAGCGAGCGTGGCCGGGCGCTGGCGCGATTCAACGTGCCGACGGGACAATGGAGGCGTTCATCGAGATTGATCCGGACAACATGGACTTCGCGATGTCCGACGACTGGGCTCAACTTCAGGAAGCTGGCGAAGAATTTGCCAACAAAGAACTGGACTCGAAGCTCAAGCTCCATGCGACAACGCGCTCGTTCCCTGTCGAACAGATTACGGAGACCATTGAGGATCGACTGAACGACGAAGACGTCACGGAAAATCCGATCTTCAAAGAACTCCTCGAGGAATATCGGGAGACCCGCCCCAAAGAGATGCGTGAACGGGGCATCCAGCAGGTTCGCTACTACGTTGGTGTCGAGGTCACGCCGCTGGAGGTCTACGATCGTTTCCGTGACGAGGGTACTCCTGCCGAGAAGCTGACCCAGTTCCCCGTCATCGGGTTCCTGTTCAATCCGTTCGTCACTCGCCGTGAGGACCTCACCGACGTCGAACGCCGCGCTCAGATGTTCGAGAAGCTTGACAGCCGAGTCAACGACGTCCGTGCCGAGTTCATCCAGCAAGCATCCGGGTGGTCAGCACGACGACTCAGCACGGTCGAGCTGTTCGTCCTGAATATGGACTTCTGGAACGGTCGCGAACACGACTACGACGAAGCGGAACGCGTCATTCGTGAACATCCCATCATTGGCCACTCGCGCCGGGAGGATGACCACGATGCGTGACCTGCCCCTCCAGTCTGGTAGCCGCGCTATCGGCCAAGTAGTCGAGTGGCTCTCGAACCCGACGTCGGCCGAAGGTGCGGCTCTCTACGTCGGGATCATTGTCGTCCTCGGCGCCGTCGGGAAATTCCTCTGGAACAGGTACACCGAGGACAACGAAGAAGAGGTCGAGTTCTCGGACCTACTCGAGGAGGAAACGCTCGAAGACGGGCACGCCGAACGCCAGCTCCTCGACGACATCGCCGAGTCACACAAGACGGTCACGGCGCCGACCGCCATCGAGTGGGAAACACGAGCTGCACGGGTCGGGGAGCAGTGGACGACGACGCTGTACATCGCTGACTATCCGGACTATCCCAACGACGGCTACCTCAGCGACCTCTTCGAGATGACCGACGTCCAGTTCGACCTGACGGCACACATCACGCCGAAGAACCAGGAACGGGCACGGAATGAACTGCAGGATATCGCTGATGACCTTCAGGTCGACGCCGATCTCGAACAGAGCGTGCGGAGTGCCTACCTGCAGGAACGCGCCAACGAGGCCGCAGCGACGTACACAGCCGTCGAGAACGGCGCGAGCGTCTTCGACCAAGGGCTGTTCATCACGGTGCGAGCTGACGAAAAAGACGACCTCAGAGACGCCGTCCAGACGGTCAAAAGTGCGCTCCGCGACGATCCGGCGAACCTCACGCCGAAGACCGCGATCTGCCGGCAAGACCTCGCCCTCCAGTCCGCCGCGCCCATCGGCGACAACGAATTCGGCCGGACGTCGATCGCGCTCGGCGGCGCCGTCGGCGCGTTGCTGTCCTCGCCGCACAACGCGACGATACTCGAGGAGGGCGGCGTCGAGTTCGGGATTCACAAGGACAACCAGAGCCCGGTTGTCATCGACCCGTTCGCTCGAGACAACGGGTACGCGATGTTCACCGTCGGCGACACGGGGTCGGGGAAGTCGTTCAGCTCCAAGCAGAACTTCATCCGGTCGATCGAGCAGAGCAAGGACCGCATCGGCATCATCCTCGAACCGCTGAACAACTGGGCTGGCGTCTCGGAGGCGCTGGATGCCAAGCGGATCACCGTCGGCGGGACGCTCGGCCTCAACCCCCTGGAGATTCGGGAGACCCCCGAACACGTCCAGCGAGCGATGGGTGAGGACGCCAGCCCGTTCAACGAGAAGCTCGACGACGCGATGAGCTTCCTCACCAACTTCTTCGCGCTTCGTGGGATCTCACTGGGCGACCGCCGGACGACGCTCGAACTCGGTCTCAAGCGAGCGTACAAGCGCAACGGCATCACCGACGACATCACCACGCACGGCAATCCGAGTCCGACCATCCGGGACATGATGGACGTCTTTGAGGACATGGTCGACGAGCCCGAGGAGTTCGTCGTCCGGTCCAACGAGGAAGCAGGGAAGATCAAAGAGGATGCGACGTGGCTGCTCGACCAGCTCCGCCCCTTCGAGGAGGGTGGTCGGCACGCCAACCTCGGGCAGCCATCGGATTTCGACATTCGCGACGAAAAGGTCATCTACCTCGACCTCGCCCAGCAGGAGGGCAGCGTCGACAGTAGTACGGCGCTGACGATGCAGCTGCTCATCTCACTGGTCTACGAGCGTGCGAAAGTCTCGGAGAAAGAGGTCGTATTCTACATCGACGAAGCGCGGTACATCATGCAGGACGCAGCGAGTCTCGCCTTCCTCGAGACGGTGTTCCGACACCACCGCCACCACGACCTCTCGATCCGACTGGTCACGCAGACCGTCGACGAGTTCTTCGAGCACGCCGAGTCCGAGGCGATTCTGGATCAGTGTGCGGTCAAGCAGTTCCACCGATTGGACGGAATGGACAGGGAGTGGGCCGACGAGTTCGGGTTGAACTACGCGCAGATGCGGTTCGTCCAGGATGCCGTCCCCGGCAACGAGGACGCCGGCTTCTCGGAGGCACTCATCGGCGTTGACGGTGAGTGGCGCGGGATCAAGGTCAAAGCGATGCCCAAGGAGAAGGAGATCATCGACTTCGATCCGACCACACAGGTTCGGTCCTCGCTCCCTGGCGCCGGCGACGGCGCCATCGGTACCGAGATGCAGGAGTTCCAGGAGGTGCTCGAATACCGAGCAACGAACGGCGAAGACGACGACGCAGATGTCATCGCAGCCGAACCGGACGGCGGGTCTGCCGAGGGGGAGTAGCGATGAGTGAATATCTTCGTGTGACGCCGACGTCCGAGCGACTCGATCCGGAGCGTATCCCTCGAGTCCTCGAGAGTCTCCACAAACTGACCACGCCCGGATCGTCGAGTCTCGGAGCGACACTGAATCCGCTCCACAGTGAGACACCGCCACGGTTCGAGTTCCTCGCGATGAGTGATGGCCCGGACGATCCGGTGGAGTTCTTCTACGGAGCCGATGCGCACCTCGATACGCTCGAGAAGCGCCTCCGTTCTATCTATCCGGCCACGTTCGATATCAAACGCGTCGACGTCGATGTCGCCGCCCGGCTCGTTCAGCCGGTCGAGTACACACCGCAGGAATTCATCGAGCACTACGAAGCCGGGAGGCTGCAATATGAGTTCGGTCCGGCGGAACGGTACGATTTCGTCGATGAAGAGCCAGCTGACTCCGAGTCAGCCGAAGCAGACCCGATTCTCGACGGCGGTACAGCATCCACGACAGTCCCTGACCATCACGTTCCGGTCGGGGGCTCGGCCCTCGAACTAGTGCCGCCGGATGCACTCCCTGACGACGAAGAGGAGCGACGGGCAATCGAGAAGCCGACGATGACACCGGAAGGAACGATTCTGGCTCGCCCGGCGAAAGATGCCGTCTCACCACTTGGTGTCCGCTGGTGTGGCTCCGCGACGCGAAAGCAGGACTGGATGACCTCGCTGACGCCGTTCTCAGCGGAGGAAACGAACGGGGATCTCTCGTCCGTCGACCAACCAGACGCAGTACTCGCGTCGCTTATTGACCATCTGATGGAGGCGACAGCGCCGGCCGCGTTCCAGGTCGTCTTCCAACGCCGATCCAGCTGGCAGTCCGACGCGGAGGTGCGGAAAGAAGACCTCGTCGACGGCCGGGATACGTTCTTCCAAGAGGTCGTCGGATCATTGCTCGAGGTCGAAGACCAACGGAGCGATCAGGACGAACGCCAGATCAGCGAATCCGTCGAGAAACGAATCGAGTATATCGACGCGAAGAACGCCAAACGGTCGTTCACAGCCAATATCCGCGCCGTCGGCGTCCCTACCGAGGATACTCGTGACGATCTCGATGCTCGCATGGATTCGTTACTGCCAGTGTTTGATCCACTTGATGGGTCGTTCTACGAGGTCGAGGGAAAACGCCTCCGTGACAGCGGCTTCCGTGAGAAAACGAAGACAAAAAACGCACAGGCCGCCCTACAGCGTCTTCTCAACAGTGAACTGACGACCGGACGAGGCAAAACCCGGCCCGAGCTAGTTCTCTGTGGCACAGAGCTGGCGAACTTCGTGTTGGTTCCCTCCTCCGAACAGTTAACGGTCGAGGGAACACGGGGCACTCGAGCCGAGCAACAGAGCAGAAATCCGTTGCCATGGCCCAATCCAGACCTTATCCAGCAGTTCCAGGAGGGGATGGCTATCGGCTACGCCCTCGACGAGAACGGCGAGCCGCGTCCGGATCCGATCCGTATTCCGCCGGATTTGTTGACGACACACTACGGACGCTTCGCGTCGACTGGCGGTGGAAAGTCGAAAGCGATCATCAATGATGCTCTCTCACTTCAAGAGACGACTGGCGGGCCCGTCGTCATTGTCGACCCAAAGGGCGACGGCATGTGCAAGAACTATCTGCGCTGCCACTACGAGCAGTTCGGTGAGTTGGACGACGTCTACCAGTTCCGCGTCCCGGAGGCCATCCCTGCGTTCTCCTTCTTCGATATCCGTCCCGCACTGGAAGCCGGACGCAACCGTGAGGATGCGATTCAGGATAAGGTCGACCACTTCCACGACATCCTCCGGATGATTATGGGCCGCAAGCAGCACGGTCAGGCGTTCGTCGCAAACGAGATCCTCAGCTACCTGATCAAGGCACTCTTCGACGAGGAGTACGGGAGCGACGCCTTCGGCCTCGATGATCTCTTCACGGCTGCCCTCCAGATGCAACGTAAGCGGACAGTACCTCCGGTCTCTGCAGAGAATCAGAACGTCGAGGAGTCGCTCACGCGGCACTTCGCAAAGGACGACCACCAGTTCCAGGTGTCGATGGACGCCGTCGGAAACCGTCTCGATAAACTCAGAGAAGACGCGCACCTGCGACGGATCTTCAGTCACGTTCCGGAACGGGATGATGACGGGGACTATATTGACAACCGCTTCGATTTCCGCGAATTCCTCGACGAAGACGCCACGATTCTGTTCGACTTGGGCGATCTGCGTCCCGAGGCACAGCGGGCAATCACACTCCTCCTGTTGAGTAACCTCTGGGACGCCGTCCAGGTGCGCCGGCGTGATGGAAAGACAGACTACGAGAACCTCACCAATCTCATTATCGAGGAGGCCGCTCCCGTGGCTTCGACAAAACTCGTCTCCGAGCAGCTGCTTCCACAAGGACGGTCATTCGGCCTGAGCATGGGACTGGTAATGCAGTTCCCCGGGCAGGTTCGAAATCGGAACGAGCGTGCCTACGACGAGGTCCTCAACAACATCAAGACGAAGCTCATCGGGAACATCTCCATTGAGCGCGACCTTGCCGAGTCGTTGGCCCACGAAGACCTGAGTCCGACTGACCTTCGAAATCGGGTCAATACGCTCCCCAGTGGAGAGTGGATTGCTCAACTCCCGAGCCCCTCGTTTGGGAAGACAGGGCCTGCTCCGTTCTCGGTAAAGCCACTCCCGATAGCAGCCGGCCATCCAGAGAGCGACGAGCCGCTCTCTGTCGAACAGGAGGACCACTTCGAGACCATGGCCCTTCCACGGCTGTCGGAGCGTACACAGGCCCAGTACGGACTTGCTGAGACTCCACGCGAATCGGAGACAGCCGACGATGAGGGCTGGGGGAGTAGACCGAACGCTGGACAGTCGGCATCTGCAGAATCCGCTAATTCTGTGGAATCGACGCAGTCGTCGTTCATCGGACAGGCAGCTAGTGATTCAGTAGCCGACGAAGAAAAAGACGCGGACACCATTGATTCGCTGTTTGGGAATATGGGATCCGCAGAGTCAGAAGAGTCGGCCACAAAAGAGGAGACGGACGTCGTCGACGAAAACAGATCGTCGCCAGTACTGGCAGGTGGCGTGACTGTCTCCGATGACGAACTCCGACGGCGCGAGCTCACTCACGACGACATCCGGTTCTTGACTCGCGTCCTCGATGTGATGAACAGGAACGCACCGAACCACGGACTCTTGGATTCAATGAGTGCGTTCAAGTACGACTTTGATGACTTAGACGTGCAGCGGCTCATCAACCAGGACCTGCTGGAAGAAGGACGAGCCTGTAGTCGGAAGTACTACACCGTCCTCCCGGCAGGGCGTGAACTGCTCGGTCAGAAGCTCAAGGTCGGCCATAGTCAGGGAGATATCGGCGAGAAGACGCCGCACAAGGTCGGTGTGAAGCTACTCGAACTATGGTTAGAAGCGCGCGACGATGTCGAGCAGGTCGAATCCTATTACGAATACGACGAGGAGACGGTGTTCGACGTCGCCGCCTTCGACGCTGACGGAGAACTCGTATGGACCGGTGAAGCGGAACTCCCAAGCAACAACAAACACGCGCCGGTCGACGACTACGACAAGCAGAGTGCGGTGGACGCAAACGCTGTCTGGGCGTTCAACAGACGCGAGACAGCCGTCGAGGTGTTGGATCGGCTCGCAGAGGCTGACCGGATAGAAAGCAGTGTGAGTGGGCGTACAGCCCGTCGATTCTCGGATATTCGGGAAGCCGTCGAATCGTTCGACGCAGAAGGGATGACGACGATTCGGAGCTTCAACAAGCTCGATGAGGAGTACAATCCATGAGTTGGCGCCAAGCTACGCGCGAGGAGATTTACAGGTACTACACCGAAGAGTTCTCTTCGTACGTCGACGAACTCCCGTCGTTCATCACAGCGGAGGGACCGAAACAGTATGCACTCGCGTTTCGAGAACCCCACCCGGTACGGAAAGACAGAGTGCCAGACAAGGACTTCATCCGACGGGACACCTGGCAGACGAACACATCCGGAGAGCGGACCTCAGCAGCGTTCCACGACTTCGACGACGTCCTCGAGTTCATCCGCCACCCAGCACGGAATGACTCGCTCGGACGGAGTAACTTCGCTCTCGCAGATCCCGACCTGCTCGAGAAACCAGATCCACGTCCCGATGCGGTCTACTACGCCCTCGATCATTGGGAACGGCCGTGGGTGATCCTCGTCGATATCGATGCAAAAACGATAGCACGAGAGCGAGCAACGCAAGCAGTACTGGACGAGGATATTGCAGGGGACAGCGAGGCACTGCTCGATGCCGCGGGGATTCTCGAAGCCGACCCAGCAGGCTACCCGTATTCTTTCGCGGATATCGAACGGGCCATTGAGTACGGTTTCGAGGTGCGAGATATTTTCGAGGACGACTTCAACGCCGAAGAGACGATGGTGGTGTACAGCGGCCAAGGCGTTCACGTCTATCTCCTCGATACCGACCCTGCTCATCGATATGACGCCAAGAGTCGAGAGGTGCTGAACGACCTTCTGCAAGACACCTACGAGATTCCCATCGATCCAGTGGTTACCGCCGACCGTCGTCGAGTCGCCCGGCTCCCCTACTCGTTGCACGCTGACGTCTGCAGTATCGTCACACCGATAGAGAGCCCGAGCTTCGACGTTCGGTCTGCAACACCGGAGGTCATCCAGTCATGAGTCAATCGACCCCTGTCGAGGACGAGCGTACCGCCTACCGCATTGCGACGCTCCCGCTCGAATACGGCACGACACGCATCAACCAGCTATTCACGCGGGGCTACAATCGCTACATCGTCGACGGCGAAGACCAACCAGAAGATCTGTTGAACGACCTCGAGCGGTTCGGGACGGCGGCGTTCAAAGAAGACATTAGGGACAATGCTGTAGAGGACCCCTTCGTCGACGAACCCGGAACACTCGCCGTCGTCGCGACGTTGAGCGCGATCTGCGTCAAGGCACACCCGAAGTTCGAACACGCTCCGCCGCGAAAGGTGCAGGTCCTCTACGATATTCGAGATTTATACGTCAACAATCTCGCTTCCCTCCTTCGAGAATTCGGAGATGGGAGTCTCCAACAGGATATCGCAGAGGTATTGTACGCGAAAGATCCTGGAGAGGACGGTCCGCACCCCGGCCGCGTTTGTACAGGGATCAAAGAGATGCCCGAGTTCGGTGAGGGGTTGTATCTCGAAATCCCAATGGCTGCGGCATCGAGAGATTGCCTCGTCCACGCCGGCACCGAGACAGAAGAGGCCGGAAAACTGCTCACTCACGTTAAGGATAACCGTCTCTACGTGCCGGTCGGCGATTTCGATACGAAGTATCGCGAGTACGCCAGACGCGCGTTCAAGAAGCTCTTGCGAGTTCAGGAGGAGAACCTCTCCGAAGACCAGCTCACGTGGCTAACGACGAATGAGTCGGCCATCACAGAGCGCATCGATCGCTTCATCGAGACAGGACACCACGAGCGAATCTGGCGAAACTGGAACCCTGGGGAGCGGACCATCCGTGTGCTTCGGGATGCGATTCGAGACGCTCCAGATGAAGTCACCACGCTGGGGAGTTTCTACTCAGCGAAGGAGCTGTTTGAAGCAGTGGAGGCGTACGATCCGGAAGCGGACTGGAAGCGAGACGTGTGTAATCGCATCTCGAGTCCACGGAGTCTCGGGAATCTTCTCGCATCCCAGCGCGACCACCGGAGACTAACCATTCGGCAGCACGAAAATACGAACCACTATCGGATTCAGGAATCTACGCGAGGTGTCCAGCCCCTCACCGTCGAGTCAATCGAGGACCTCTTTGAACTCCCCTGCATGGCGAACATGGCCGAACGCCTCCACGAGAAGAAACCAGTCCGAAAGGACCTGTACAACTTCGCCCGGATGGTGATGTGGTTGCCACAGTATCAGGACAACGACCTCGAAATGATTGTCAGAGACCTCAAGGACGTCTTCTCGCGGTGGCCGTGGTACGATGAACAGGTCACCGACTACCAGATTCGCTACGAGTTCTCGAACACGATTGGAGGCGACACCCCGCTTCCGATGAACTGCGACAACGACGATATGCAGCGGTACTGCATCGGACAGAATGAGTGTCCATATTCGATTTGGGGGAGTCTCCCCTTCCCGGATGAGATGTACGATCAACTAAATGAAACCGAGGGTAAGGGAAACGAGTTCTAACGCAGACAGTCGATTGTCAGGAGCCACACCATTATTTAGAAGACGGAAGTGTGACGGATATTAAAATCTCGTCATCTACTTTTCAGTCCTTGTATCGACCAATTTGGACAAGAACGGGTAAGTCACTATAAGCAACTCACGTAGCCCATCATTTGCTGTCAGTCAGTTATGCCAAGTCTCAATTACAATGTGAATCCGATTCCCTCGGATTCAAGGGTTTCACCACCCCGTCGAGCACAATTCCACCCAATCACCGTATCGTAGAACTCGTCGAGGACATCAATAACGGCTGAGAACTGCCCGACGGCCCTCTTGCTAAATATAAGCCCGTTTTATTCCGTTCTGTACCTCCAGATTTGTCCAAAGGAAGGCTAGGGTACAACGGTGCAAGCGCCGCTGGCTCTTTCGGGCCGAAGGGCCGTCAAACGACGATCGTCTATAGCAGATATATCAGAATTCACTCAATGGAAAGTGATGCGATTCGCGGTGGAGTTTGTCGCCCCCGAAAGGAGCGAGGGGCGGTCGTAAGCGCCCACTCAACAACCATGTCTTCAGAACACGAGCAACAGCGATTACGACTTCACGGCGAGCAAACTGAGCAATCGAGCGACGAACCGTGGATAGATCTCGAACTGACGATCCCCCACAACAGAAGTCCGACTGCCGTCGTCTCACTCGTCGAATGCGCGCTCGTCGAACTCACCCACGAAGACGTCGGAGCCGAGTTTGTTTCGACAAGCGTTGCGGGAGTGAAGCAGACACAGTACATCGCCATTGATGACGTCGGCGAGCGGTTCCAGAAGCGGTATTTCGACGAGCGGCTCGGCCGGCACGAAACGACAGTCAGTCGGGAAGCGGTTCGTGACGAGCTGGTCAGCCGACTCACACACCAGTCGTCACAGGGAGGTCAGGTAGATTAGAATGACGTTGACGGCGCTCAAGACAGATTCTGCGTAAAACCAGCTCGAGAGCTTCGATTTCAGAAGTGATGTTTTAACCAACACCTAGACAAGTGGATTACCCGATGTTGGTTAAGACACTGTCAACCTGTGGATCCCAGCCCAACTAGGTCAGGAAATTATTCCCTGACTACGGTTGTGTGTCAACCGTGGTTCTGAGATTGGACGACGGTTTGGCTATTGGTGTCACGTCGGAACGATCTCAGAGCGAAGGGTATGGATGTCTCGTGTCGACCAGTCGACGGGTGTTGACTGATCTTTTCCCCCGCCAGTTGGTTCTTAGAACACAACTGGTGTCAACCTATTGGCCGTTTGTCAATATTCAATGGTGGGTGGAAATGTATAAAAACGATAATAGAGATTGATAATCGGCTAATCTAAGTCAACATATTGGTTTTCCCAGTCTCGACGGGCTTCGAGTTCTCGAGTGCCGCGAGCTGTGATCGAGTAGACGTTAGTTCGTTGGTCTTTCTCACCTTTCTCAACCAGACCCTTATCTACGATTTCGTCTAGATTCGGGTAGAGCCGTCCATGATGGATTTCTTTCTCGTAATAGTCCTCAAGTTCATCTTTGATGGCAAGACCGTGGGGATCCTCTTGGCCGGCGATCACGTACAGCAAATCCCGCTGGAAACCAGTAAGATCGTACATACTATTGGACTCTTTGAGTAGTCGTATAAAGCCCCATCTATCTTTGATATAGAATTATTAGATTTTCAATATTTTACATTGAGTTCTCACATACATGGTCATACAGTCACCACTATCGATCTGTTTACGAATATCCCACGGTGGATAGTAAACCTCATTCGTGGAACGGGCTCGAGGAGAGAATCTGAAAGAACAGAGATCACTCGTTCCAATCAGAAATCGCTCTCCTCCACTGACAACCCGCTCTCGAAGCCGTTTTTTCGCGCCTGATGGGTGAGGCGCGTCCACGCGTGCCTCGAGAGTACCCATGAGTACAGATCAACCGATCCATCGTAAACAACATCAGGATCACCAACGTGATTACAATGATACCAGTGACCGAGAGCGACGTTATTCCGGCGACGTTGCTCGACAGAACGGGCACGAACTCGTCGCCATCGACGAGTGGCTGCCAGGCACGGAAGCCAACACCGTACGATATCCAGCATATGGAAATTCAATTGTCTCGGTTCTACTATCAGCGAAGAGGTGAACAATTAGAAGTTTATACGCTCCAATACCCGTTCTAAATAGACGTTCATTGATTATCATCGCAGAAATATTGAATACGATCCAATTAATACTGTGTAGTATGAGTCCAAGACTCACGCTTGAGCCGGTTGACAATGTCCCCTCTGACTCCCAAGTATGCCACTACGACGAACTGAGTGAAGACGCGAAAGAAGAACTCCCTCTCCTCACAGTCTCTGATGATGTCTCTGTCGAGGGATCAATCGCAGACGGGTTCCATAACTGTGATCTCGTGAAGTACACCGACTACTACGAGGTCTCTATTGTCTAATTAATAAACTGTTCCTCCCACCTCCGTCTGTCCTCAATCGCTTTCTCTCCCTTATCTGCTATTGCATAGTAATTCGTTCGCCTGTCGAGTTGCCCTTTCTCAACCAACTCCTTGTTGACGAGTGTATCGAGATTTGGATAGAGCCGTCCATGATTGATGTCGGCGTTGTAGTACTGTTCAACTTCGTTTTTGACATCCTGGCCTGATGGTTGGTCTGCACCTGCGATGACGTACAACAGGTCGCGTTGGAATCCCGTGAGGTCGTCCATTTCGTTGGATTCCATTGAGCGTGGTGTTTGTTATCCATCCGATATCATATTATAAGCTCACTGTAGTTACCGAATCGGGC
Organism: Natrinema salinisoli; assembly: GCF_020405205.1. Taxonomy (NCBI): domain Archaea; kingdom Methanobacteriati; phylum Methanobacteriota; class Halobacteria; order Halobacteriales; family Natrialbaceae; genus Natrinema; species Natrinema salinisoli. Next base: position 68,675 of record NZ_CP084471.1, read on the forward strand.
GATTCGGTTTCAGAAATCGTTCTGAATACGGGCTACTATCTACTGATAAACTGATGCCCTCGAACGGCAAGCCCAGCGGGAGCGCTGCGAACTCGAGCGTGCAAAGGCGGTCGCTGGTCCAACTGGTGCAAATCCCGACATCGAGGTGCTCAGCCGATGACACCAGAGGAGCCCGATCCACAGGATATCCCTGAGTTCGACCGAGCTCTCAGTGTCGACGACCCGGTTCCCGACTCGGAGTACGATGATCAGGGAAATCACCCAGAACATGGCGCTAGGGATGGCGGTCAGATTTCCATCAACAATCTGCATGAGGCACTTCTTGAAGCCGAACAAACCCTCAGAAGGGTCGACGACCAACTTCCTGATCCATTGACGCTCAACAGGTCACTTACTGAACTACGCGCCACTGTAGACGTGTATGCTCGGCTCGATTCTGAGCACCGCAATGGTGGGGACAAAGTCGCCGTACGTAACGTAGCCGCTCGTTGGTGGTAGATCCTTATCTCTCCCCGGTTTTGTATTCTCTTCTGCAGTTCTGCGGTAGGGAGCTTGTCTTAACCAACGTCCCGAGAAGGGTCTCAAATTGTTGGTTAATGCACTCAGTGGCGGAGCCATGCTTCACAACCCTATCTGCTATCGACGATAAGTCTGTCAGCGCCGTGAAGCGCGAGGCGCGCTCTCACGTGCCCAACACGATTCACCATGGCTGATCTCGATCCTCGAAACAGCACGAGTGCCGACTACGAACAGTTCGAGGTCGAACTTCTCGCTCAGGACCGCGACGTCGCTAGTGTTGCGACGGCTGACGTCGACGACGCGACGGCTCGCAACCTGGTCAGCGAGCTCGTCGACGCGGACGTCGTAACCCCAATTCCCGAGAACCAAGTTTTGGTTCACGAGCCGAGCGACACCGCGTTCGACTCGACGACGCAGCTGGCTGTCTTCCATCGGGGCTGGACGGCCGGCCACGACGCCAACGAGGAGGACGAGTGATGCAGCAGACACTCGTCGGCTGTGCGTTCTGCGACGCTCTGCCCAGCACCGAGACTGGTGGGGCCCATACCTGGGGGCAGGACGTCATTGAGAGGGACATCCGTTCTTGGCAACAGCCGTGGCTCAAGAAGTCTGCTACCGATGGTCTGAGCGAAGAGTGAGAAGACCGTATTTCAGGCGTTGACCGTGGTCCGTACCTCAACCGCACCGGTTCCGCGTACCACGACGTCGTATCCTGCGTACTCGAAGGAGATTTTGTTGACAGCAGGCTCAGCTCGAGAAGTGAACAACGCGTTCAGCGCGTCTGGATTGATCGCATTATAGAGTGGGGGCAGTTCAACCATATCCAGACCAGAGGCTTCTGACACCGCCGAAACAACCGCATAGACAGGTGTATTCTCGGTGTCCTGCACCCATTCAGCAGTAGTAGACAGAGTCAGTTTAGCTGAAGAGTCATCCGTATTAACCTGTGTGCCTATCTTTCCCATGGATCCTGCACTGCAATACTCCGATATAAAAGGATTTCCAAACTCTGTTGAAGGAGTCACGGTCTTTCATGTTTGACGGGACGCTGTCATTCCCATTCTTATGTCGCTGACCATCAGGAGGAATTATATGTACGATCTGACCGGTTTCCAGCGTGATCTGCTGTACGTGGTTGCGGAACTGGAGGTGCCGCACGGCCTGGCGATCAAGGAAGAACTCAAGGGAGCCGACCGTGCCGATCGAGAACGACGCTCGTCGTGGCGTCACCCAGCAACAGCAGCGCCAGGAGGAAGAACACCAGCGTGGAGGTGAAACCGGTCGTCGGCGCATCGAACGAGTCGACGGCTCCCAGCACGAATAGTAGTGTAACGCTGAGGAGACTCAAGACGACGTACGCATCGGCCGGGTCAGCCACAGAACGAGCACCGAGAGGAACACCGCCAGCGTCCGTTGCCCCTCGACGGACAACAATGGCAGTGGGTCGAGTGTCGTTCCGACGACAAGGATACCAGCGGCCATTAGCAGTCCGGCTGTTTGCCATGACGCCATCGATGACTCCAGCACCGACTGCTTTCCTACCCGATCTCTCATCACTCGGACCGTTGCCGCTCCCGCCCATGAATCTGATGACACCACACTAGGACCGAATTCGAACCGGCGGCGCCTAGTCAATTAGAACCAGTTGAAGAACGAAGGCGTTCAAAATTGAGGGGGTAGCTGTTCACCCAGAAATAATCATGATAATGTAGCTCACGCAGAAATAAGGGTACAAACATACACTTTTGTTGGTGGGCAGGAGACGAGCGACCACAAATGGACGAAGACGCGCTCGAGTATCACAAGACAGATCCACCGGGGAAGATCGAAATATCGACGACGAAACCGACGAACACGCAACGGGACCTCTCGCTGGCGTACTCTCCGGGCGTCGCCGCCCCGTGTCGCGAGATCGCCGCGGAACCGGATGATGCCTACCAGTACACGACAAAGGGAAACCTCGTGGGCGTAATCTCGAACGGGTCGGCCGTCCTCGGGCTGGGTGATATCGGCGCTCAGGCCTCGAAACCAGTCATGGAGGGAAAAGGCGTCCTGTTTAAACGATTCGCCGACATCGACGTCTTCGACATCGAACTCGATCTCGATGATCCGGACGCGTTCGTCGAGTCGGTTGCGGCGATGGAGTCGACCTTCGGCGGAATCAACCTCGAGGACATCGCGGCACCGGACTGTTTCGAAATCGAGGAGCGCCTCCGCGACCGACTATCGGTTCCCGTGTTTCACGACGATCAGCACGGCACCGCCATCATCTCCGGCGCTGCTCTCCTCAACGCCGCGGAGATTGTCGGCAAGGATCTCGCAGACCTCGAGGTTGCGTTCGCCGGTGCAGGTGCCGCCGCGGTCGCAACCGCGAAGTTCTACGTCTCGCTGGGCGTCCCCCGAAAAAATATCACTATGTGTGATATCGACGGTATTTTGACGACGGAACGGGCGGAATCCGGCGAGCTGAACGAGTACAACCGGCAGTTCGCACGGAACGTACCCGACGGCGATGTCGCGGACGCGATGGAGGATGCGGACGCGTTCGTCGGGCTCTCTGCCGGCGGTATCGTCAGCCAGGAGATGGTCCGATCGATGGCCGACGATCCGATCGTCTTCGCGATGGCAAATCCCGAGCCGGAGATCGGCTACGAGGAAGCCAAGGCGGCCCGCGACGATACCGTCATCATGGCGACCGGTCGGTCGGACTACCCCAATCAGGTCAACAACGTCCTCGGATTTCCCTTCATCTTCCGCGGTGCGCTCGATGTCCGTACCACTGAGATCAACGAGAAGATGAAGGTCGCGGCGGCCCACGCGCTGGCAGATCTAGCCAAGCAGGACGTCCCCGATTCGGTAGTCAAAGCCTACGGCGATCAGCCGCTACAGTTCGGCCCGGACTATATCATACCCAAACCTCTCGACACTCGCGTCCTCTTCGAGGTCGCACCCGCGGTCGCACGGGCGGCGATCGAGTCGGGCGCGGCTCGCATCGAACTCGACGTTGACGAGTACGTCGAACGCCTCGAGGCCCGCCTCGGTAAATCTCGTGAGATGATGCGCGTCGTGCTCAACAAGGCCAAGTCCGACCCCAAACGGATTGCGCTAACCGAGGGGACTGACGAGACGATCGTCCGTGCGGCAGCCCAAATCGAAGAGCGCGGAATCGCGAAGCCGGTCCTGATCGGCGACGAAGACGAGATTCATCGTACGGTCGTGAACCTCGGCCTCGAGTTCGAACCGGACATCGTCGACCCCGCTGGCGGGGAGTGTGAGGCGTACGCCGACCACCTCTACGAGCGACGACAGCGCGACGGTATCACCCAACGTGAGGCCGAATCACTGATTCGCGACGACACCAACTACTTCGGCAGCGTCATGGTTGATCGCGGCGACGTCGACGCGATGCTCACCGGATTGACGAACCACTATCCGTCGGCACTCCGCCCACCGCTACAAGTCGTCGGAACGGCCGACGACGCCGAGTACGCCGCCGGCGTCTACATGCTCACGTTCAAGAATCGCGTGATCTTCGTCGCTGACGCCACGGTCAACCAGGCTCCCGACGAAGACGTCCTCGAGGAGGTTACCCGCCACACCGCCGAATTGGCTCGTCGGTTCGACGTTGAACCGCGCGCCGCCTTGCTCTCGTACTCCGATTTCGGTAGCGTCGACAATGAAGGTACCCGCAAACCTAGCGAAGCGGCCCGCCGCCTACGTGAGGACTCCGACATCGACTTCCCCGTCGACGGTGAGATGCAAGCCGACACCGCCGTCCTCGAGGAGATGCTGACCGATACCTACGATTTCACCGAGTTAGAACGGCCCGCGAACGTGCTGATCTTCCCGAATCTCGAGGCGGGCAACATCGGCTACAAGCTACTCCAGCGCCTTGGTGGGGCTGACGCCATCGGCCCGATGCTAGTCGGGATGGATAAGCCAGTCCACGTGCTCCAGCGCGGCGACGAGGTCAAGGATATCGTCAACCTCGCGGCCGTTGCGACGGTCGACGCCCAAGATAGCCATTCATGAGCGGTTAAATCGATTCCTCGGTACGTTCCTGCTGGAATTGTCCTCCCAGTAAGTGAACACATGCTCGATCACCCGGAGAGCGTCCGGCAATAGGTCCTCGCTACACACTATGCGCGTCTGTTTGTCATAGGTGCTTACGAGATCGGGGGACGGCCTCGCCCTTTCTGAGTCTGTCAGGACGATAGCTGGTTCGCCGAGCGACACGGCCGGCTGGATAGGTGTGCACGTACCGGCTTGCCCCGCTCACCGCTTCCGCCCTCCGCGTCGCTCGCGACCGACCATTCCGGGCATGCGGGCGCTCTCCACACCGCCCGCGCCCGTTCCGGGCTAAAGTGTATGTGCCCTCGACGCCAGCGGGTATCCCCGTCGGTTGCGCCCCTTGCGGGCTTTCGCGTTCCAGCGCTTTGTGCCGCCTGCGCTGTCGCGCGCCACACCGCGGCGCGCGTTCTCGGCGACAGTCGCCCTGGACACGGACCCGCGTATCGGGCCGGACACGAACGGGCATATCCCGCTGGCCGCTCGCTCCGGGCGGGTCGGCGCGCGGTGCTGGTTGGGTGGCCTCCCTGAGGCGCGCTCTCGCTCGCGCCCCAGAGGGCGCTCGCGAAGGCGCGAGCGAGAGCGCCCAGATGGTTCTATCGGTCGTTGTCGTCGGAAAACCGCGATGTAGCAGCATCGCGGTGTCGGGCGCTGAGCGCCTTCAATGGTACCTTGGAGAGATACCAATGTCCAGTAACAACGCTAGCGGAAAGGTCGTTTCGGTCGATGAACAGGCATTCGAGAAAACGGGCGAGCAGGCGGTCGATGAAGATGGCTTCCCCGTCGTCGACGAGACGCCGGAGTTCGAGGCAGCGGTCGAGCAGGAGACACAAGCGAAGGTGGATGCGAACCACCCGGACGGGATCGCGGACACGAGCGACGAGCGGATTCACGGTGTCACCCTCAAACAGGAGGAGCGCATTCAGGCGCGGGAAGCCGAACTGGAGCGCATCAGTGCCCAGGCCGAGCTCGGAACCCAGGATGGTCGCGAGCAGCGCACGCGAGAGGTCGTCAGCAAGCTGTGTGGCCGTGACGAGCCGGCGCCGGAGGAGTGTACGGATCCCCGAGAGAAGCTGACGCAAGAGGAACTCGCGGAGGTCAACGAGCAGGCGATGCGGATCAGCGATGAGGTGAAGGGTAGCTGGTCGAGAGCGGTCGTCGCGAAGCAGCTGGCCGAGAAGGTGCAGCGCGGGCGGGACGTCACGAAGGCGGTTCTGGAGACGCTCGAGGAACTGAAGGCGGCGCCGGGGGCGATCGTGCCCATCGCGGACGTGCCGGACGTCCCGGTCGGTGAGGTGACGGTCGAAGGAACTGTGCAGACCCTCTGGAAGCCGTCCTCAACCAGCATCCAGCAAGTCGGACTGATAGCGGATGATAGCGGGAAAATCAAGTTCACCTGCTGGGAGAAATCCGATCAGACGGTGGTGCAGGAAGGCGAAACGGTCCGGTTCCGGGCGGCAGCCAAGAACTGGTACGAGGGCCGGTGCTCAATCGCGCTGACCGGGTGGTCGAGGATCGAGTTCCCGGAGCGCGGTCGGTGGTGGGAAGAGTAGCGAGCGGACTGGTCTCTTTCTTTTTCCGTGCCAGACCAGACCCAAGCCCCACCACCCCACCCTCCGGTCGGCCGGCAGCCACAATCGGAGTCATCGCTTTGGGAGTGGTGTACCCAGAAACAAGACCGCTGACGTGACGGAGTCTGTTTATTGGCCCCCTGGAGGGGCGGAGGGCACACCAGACACGTGCCCCGAGCACCAATGTCCGAGAAACGTACTCTCACGGCCCGCGAGCGGCTTCGCATTCACCTCCGCGAGGCCCGCCGCACTGAGGGAGGTGATGGATAGATGGTTGACGACTGGTACGAGAAGGTCTTCGAGAACAAGCACGACGAAATCAACGAGTTCCTGCGGCAGAAGGAGGCGATGGGCCGTAGTCCGCGAACACTTAATGCCTACAGTCGCACACTTAAGAAGTTCTATCACGAGCAATTTCCGGACCTGAAGCCTGCAAAAACGGAAGTTAGACACATCGAAGAATATCTGCATGAACTGAACGAACGGGATCTAAGTCAGAACACGAAACGTCGGTATCTCGAATCACTCTCATCGTTTTTTAGCTACGCGATGAAGCGACCACGGTTTGAGGAGATCAACAGCAATCCCGCTGGCGTCGTATTGGAGGAAATTCCGAAGCGGGTTCACGATAGACCTGATTGTGCGACGTGGGAGAATGCGAAGAAGATCGTCCACGAGATTGCCGATCCTCGTGATAAGTCAGTCGCGGTGCTTCTGGCTAAAACTGGGTGTCGATTGACTGCGGCTCTTGAAATTAAGCAAGACGATTTAATGCTGGAGGAAGGTTTCATTCCCCTGCGAAAGCGAAAGGGCGGAAAGCAGACAGTCGTACCAGTCGATAATGAGGTAATCAAGAGTATCCGCAGGCTTCACAAGATCACCCCAGATGAGTTAGATTATCTCTTCGTCAGTATGAGGGGTCATCGTCTGTCTCGTGAACGGATCCGAGTCGCTGTTCGGAAGGCTGCAATCTCAAGTGGCATTATGGAAAGAGGTGAGACTCAGTTTCACCGGAAGTTTACACCACATACATTTCGAACTGTTTTCACGACACTGATGCGGAAGCGGGGTATGGATGATAGAATCCTCAAATATATCCGAGGCGATTCCAGCGATCAGACGATGGATGTCTACACGAGGGTTGATCGGGGGGAGGTTCGGGAACAGTATCTAGACTGCATAGCGAAATTGGGGCTCTGAAAGCCTTCTCCCCTGTTACAAGCCGTGTCCTTGGTAAGGATGCGATCCCGAGTTCGAATATCGGTTTAACAACAACTGCATATCCCTACTTTTATGATTACTATCTCGGTATTTCCCAGAAATGACCGATCAACAGAAAGGTAACGTTCAGCATGTCTGCATATATCAGTGCCACCCTCAAGCTGATGACCCTTGGTACGATCTTTATGAGGAAATCGATGCTGATGAGTTAGATGATTACGAGAACACGAAGGATATTGTTCGGGGGTTTATGGGAACTTTAGAGCCAAAGCAGTATGGAGATCCGTCCATTAAGAGTTCTCGCAAGCATGATTTTGATACAGAGTCCACTCAATCAACTCTCAATACCCTCTCAACCTTCAATTTGGATGACGATACTAGCGAGGACAGCGCAGAAGAAGACGAAGCAGAAGAAGATAACGGCGACGAGGAAACAGAAGGCGATAGTGAGGATGAAGAAACCTTTTCAGATGTATCGGATCCACTGGTTGATGGGTATGTTGAAGCACCTAATAGTGTAGATTGCTTTTTGTTGTTTGTTGAATATAGGTGGGAGAGTGATCGGTACGAATCAGAAAACAGGTTGATGGTTGTACAACTTCCTCTGCGGGAGGACGTCTTTATTCCTGGAGAAGAGGGCGAAGGAGATGAAGACGCAGAAGAACTGTTCTCTCAACTCCAAGATGCTTTCGACGATAATTTGAAAAAATCAGTATTGTATCCTTATCAGGAGATACCAGAACTGGAAGACGATAGCTCGGAAGAGGGTACAGATGAGACAGATGAAACTTCTGAAGACGATAATTCAGATGAAGAGCGTCTGGGTGTTGCTTATCTGTATCAGGGTAATGGACAAGCACAATACTGGTACAAGTACCTTGGTCTACAAGAAGAGGAACATAAGGACGAAATTTTGGCAAATCAACGGATTGAGGTTATAAAACAGTTGCAAGATGACGATACTGATGTGGAGGATCTTGACGATCCATTTAAAGAAATTGACTCATTGGAAGATGTTGATCTTGATGATCTACCAGATGGTATCGATCAGTATTGGGAGAGTGGTGTAGTTGTAGAGATAGGGAATGTCAAGATCCAGGGTCTTACTGTAGGCGATGTTCTCGGACAGGATGCAATTGAGTTCTATGAGAGTGAGGAGACCGACGAGGTATTCACGGTTGTAAGAGGACAGGAACCATCGTTCCGGCCTGTGGGACAAGGAACTTATCACCAAACGGGCGATGAAGAAGATAATGATGAGGCTATTGACATCCCTATTTTCCCGGAACTATCTGAATACAAAGATTTGAGCCAACTGATCAATGATTGAAGAATTATCATTTTTAGAACGCATACAGGAAGCCTATTTAGAGGATGCAACATGGGCTCCGGAGACGGTGACGGTCAATAACCAGCCAGTTAGTGAGCTGTCTAGATCAGAATTTGAGTCGTTAGTAGAGCAGATTGATTCTCGTCCGAGATGGTTCAGAAATTTTCAACTTGCTATTCCGGCGTCTTCGCCATATGAAACCGAGACCCAGGTCCTTACCCTACAAAACGGAGTGAGTTTTGAGCAGGGTGGAGTCACTGAAATGCTATCTGAGAATGATGAGGATAGCGCAGATCGGGCGGGAAGAATTTCGAATCATTTCTCAGATGGTGAGCATCGGGAAGGAGTTGAGCTGATCTTTGAGGCCCTCGGTATATCAGACATAGACGAGCTTGAGCTGTCAATCACAGTTAATAAATCACATATCGTAGAAGATTTTTGTGGCGAAAATTCGGTGGGTATTAGCGATGCAGATGTACAAATGTGGACTAGTAAAGAGACGCTGGGGAAATGGATTGGGAGATCCAGCGTAGAACATATAATTGACAGACAATTCAATGATTCGACCACACCCTATCACTACTTTCTGGAAAATGAGGGAGTTGAAGAGAGCCGATTTCTGGGTTTTGTGTCGGCTCATTCCTTGGAGAACGGTAGAACGGATTTTCTCCCCGTGAGTTGCCAGGAGGATTATAGAAGAGAACAAGAGATACTATCTTCTGTTTTTGAGGGTACTAAGTTCAGCTCCCCGCCTGTTTCACCACTTGTATTTGATAATGCAGTAATCCGTGAAGTCTATCAAAGTGTCTTTATCTTTGCGGCTACTGCTTGTCTGGCCAGTGATTACAGCCTCAGCGGAGATTCATTTGAAGCGGAGACAAAGACCGACCGGCATCATACGAGAAGTGAGTTTGATTTTAATGAATCAAGTGATGTTTCGTTTGACGACCACCCGCTGAATGACTTGTATGGTCTGTTGGAGCAGGTGCTTCACGATGACGGACCGTCCTCCCTGAACCATTGGCACCAAGCTGTCGCCACCCATTGCTCATCTTTTACCGAGATATCGTTAAAGCGTCGTGAGATTGTTCACTACTGCGGATTCCTTCAAGAGGAAGCAGCTAAACAAGAATTAGAGCAACTACAAAACACGGTCGAAGAAGCATTCGAGTTAACGAGAACTGTCGCAAACTCGCTTTCAGAAGCCTCTCAGTCTCTTACATCGGATCTTCAGAAGGTCATCATCACACTTCTGGCCGCTATAGTAACGAATTTCGTTCTGATCCTACGCTATTCGGATCTTCATGTTCTTGCCCCATTCAGCGTATCAGCCATCGCAGCAGTTCTCATCTTTTACTTCCCGATCATCCAAAATGAGATCGATGAAACCCAGTCGGTAATGAAGAACCGTACTGGAGATTTCATAATTTACCTTTCAGAGATCCGTAGTCATGTGGGTTCACGAGTTTTCGACCTCGAGAAGATAGAGGACCAACATAAAGTTCATCTTAGTACCGCGTTCAATTCGCTTCAAAATGCGAGACAGACGACCAGTAGAATCTATCTACTATTAGTATTTATCTGGGTTATCATCATCTTTTATGGGTTTATCATAGTAGCTGATAGTACATTCGTTGGTCTACAAAATTGGCTCAGCGGCCTTGGCTTACAAACATCAACTGACCAGGGACAAGGAGTAATAAAAATAACAATACTGGTCTCAACAGTACCGGCAATCTGGCTCCTCTACAAACTAATAAGCTATCATCGTGCTTCTGAGGCCCAATTCCTATCATGTTCTATGAGCATAGGTGAATCATCCAACGATCCAGAAATCAACTTTCCACAGATAGAAGATGAATCAACCAGCATGGACGAGATCGATATTGACTTCTTTGAAAATGCCACCCCTCGTCATTATTTTGAATACTGTCCTCCTCTTCTGGCAGTACTTTTTATCAGTATTATCGTAATCGCTGGTGCCGCTATATATGTCAACTGACGATTGAACCATAGAGTATACTAGGATGATTACACGGAATTAATAATGATTAGAACAGAACAATAGTCATTCTTCTGGCTAAAGCTTTTGTCGACTGGTTAAGAATTGTGTAATAATGAGTGAAAGAGAGAAGCTCAAAGGATATGATCCAGACGAAGTTCTTCTGGACCGGATCGATAATCGAAGCAAGGAGTTCTCCAATCGTCTTCATGAAGTGTTCACGGGCGACCGCCTCGATCACAGGGCACCAATGGTCCGCATTCTTCTCGTGGACCGGTTTGAGGAACAGGTTCGGGAGTTCGTAAGGCAATATGACTTGTTGAAAGAACGGAACATCAACCGACGGTATGCTGAAGAATTTCTGGAGTCTGAGTATGATGTCCCGCGGGAAGACTTGGATACAGACGATCGCTCGGAGTTACTTCTCGTTATCTACGAACACGGGCTAGAAGACGAGCTTGAGAAGATTATGTTCCGCTCGGAGTTATTCGCCGTCAAGAACGAGGAATCATATTATCTTGATGAGAAGCTTGAAATCGACGATATCGATACCGGAGTTAGCGAGTTCATGGAACAGAGGAACATTGAGGAACAGCGGTTGGACCCGTTGCGGATTCTCGTTGACTCTGACGATGAGGCCGTATTCTTGCAAATCTATCGCGAGTACGGCCGGAAATATCGCCGAATCTTCGAGTACCGTGATGACGGCAAGGACACACCGCCAGCAAAACCGTCTATCACTGGGGAACAATACTACCCTCTGAAAAACATCGGCATCAGCATCGAACCAGGGCAGGAAGAAACAAAAATAACCTTTACCAAGGAGCCAGGTGCCAACGGATGGCGTCGGGAGATTAATGAACTGTTTGATTTCCTGTTCGGTATTGACGAACCGTTAGAACGATTTACTGAAGAACGATCCGAGGTAATCGAGACGATTCAACAAGGTGCAAAGGAAGCGGCGGAGAGCGAGGAGAATACCTCCGATGCTTTAAAAGAAGTGATATCCAAGACGAAAGAAGGCCGAAAGGAGGATCTAAAGGACGAAGAACTACCGAAAGACAAGGAAGAAGAGCTGATTACAAAATACGAATCGATAGAACTTGTAGGCTATGCGATTAGCGACGACCAGTCGACAAGCACTGACGAGTTTGTTATCATCGCGAACAACTTAGACAATTTGTTCGAGACAATCGACGGCATTGAGACCAGTTTCCAAGACTACTTGGAGAAAGCCGATGAGGAGAATATCGAACTTGTTCTGCAAATCGGCGGAGAACGGATTCGTCTGGAATCCGGTGATTGGTCGCCGTTGAGCGGACGAATATCAGAAGAGAATAAGGAAGCACTGGAACGGTTCTTCCAACCTAGCGATGAGGAGTGATATTGTCCAAGCCCTACAGAGATTCCTCGCAGAGGAACGTCCAGTTGAAGAGAATAAGGTTCCGGCAGAGTTAGATGGTGTCTATCGCGAGAAACTAGTGCAGCCACCCAGCACCTGTGTTGTCGATGGCTGTGACAACGAAGCCCGGGTATTGGAAGAAGATGGACAGTTCTTGGTACGGTGCTACGCGAACTCCGAGCATGTCGAATATGTTGATAAAGATGATCGACAGCGATATCGGCCTGACTTTGAGGCCGTATTGAATGATGTCGCCGCCAATCTAAGTCTTACCTCGGAGGACTATACTGGTGATGCCTTACCACGATATGCTTTGATTCGGACAGAGGAAAACATCGATATTGCGGTGTTATATGGACCGAATGACTACGAAAGGACTATCAAGGATGTGTTGCAGCGGACAATTGAGAAGGGCAAACCTTGTCTATTACTGACTCCGCGAGACGAGATAAGCGATATCGTTGAGCTACAATCGGTCTACGGCACAGGCTATCTCGCTTATGCTATGCCTTTCCAACAGGTGGCCAGCACTACACAGATTCAAGAGACTCTTCAAACGATAGTGGAACTGCATGCGCTCAACCAACAAGTGATTGCGGACCGGTTTGGCGAAGACCCGAACGATTTCACCGTTAAAGCTGACCGCAACCCTAGCTACATCTTGTCGGAACTGAGTCAACTTAAGATACTCCGTAGAAATGGAGAGATTCGCAGAGGAGATGGAAGCCGATTAGAAAAGATCAGCGAGGCCGCGTTCTCGCACCTATTCAGTGTAGAACCAGGGTTCGGTGGTGAGGATAGTACCGGGGAGATCGAACCGGATAATCTCTTCTACATTCAGGAGGAGGGAAGCCACGGCATGACAGAGTATGAGCCGATTCTAGGGGTTGTGGATACAAAGTCAGGAAAGGTGGCGAATTTCGGGCAAGAGAAGGTAGATGGAAAGCATGAGGAATACGTGAAGCGGGCGCGAAGGTACGCGTTCCAAAGCGCGGCGATCGCACATATTTTCGTTGTGGCAGATGTCAGTGGGCAGCAGGAGATCAAGTTCTATGATCGGATGCAACGCCACTATGGCGAAGATATGTATATGATAGTTTTGACGGTGGATGGGTTTTTGGCGATTATGGCTGCGTATCTTTCGGCAACTCTTTCGAACGAACTCTCATTAGATGCTGGGTCGTTTACGAGAGGTATATATCCGCTGTTCCACCGAGATACATTTAATTCGGCTGAGTATCAGTATCTGCGGGCGCATACAAGAAATGTCGGTCATTCGGACAAGGAGCAGTCTGAGTATGAACAGGCCTACGATGAGCGGCCTGGTCTGCTTGTGGTTACACGAGATGTCGTCATGGCCCATTTAGAACAGAGGATCGGAGGAACAGGAGAGATTGAGAGACTTCTGGAAGCCTACTTGGATTAGAAGGTGTTAAATTATGATTCTGTTAGGAGCGAGGAAAATTTTGGAGGTTGATGTGGACCGTAGTGTAGAAGGTGTCGGTGATTTTTGCCGGCGAACTCTCTAAGCATGATGGTGTATCGAAGAAGACTGAATACGAAAATACGATCGCTCACTGCCACAGTAGTCGGCTTGAGGATTCAGCGGCCAGTGAACTCGTTCCATAATGGTTCGAAGTCAAATTCCACAAACATCGATTCCCGCAGATCTCGATCCAACTCTGACATTAACTTAGCAAACTCATCTCGCGTGTAGTGTGTCGGCTTCTGAATATTCGCAGAATTGTTCTCAGTCATCCTGCTGAACCGAAGAGCATCTCCCCCTTTCAGCCGGAGCTCCGGGTAATGCCCGTTCCTATCCTTAATTTCAGCAACCACAGCCTGATGGCTTCCCTGGAAATCTTCCTGGCCCTCTGATGGCCCGTATCCTCCGTTCTTTGCCCACTCGATTAGAGGATCTAGCGAAGGTTCGATATCGCCTTCATCGTTCTCGACTCCGATGAATGTCTCTCGCCGGATATGTCTCTCAACTTGGCTGAAGAGATGTCGGAAGTCATCTGCGGAGAGCCATGCTGAGTAATACAGTACGAAGTCGTCATTTGCTGAATCTCGATACCAGGAAAGGAAGCGGAAAGCGTACGGTTCCCCTTCAAGATCTGGCTCATACCGGATAAGGATCTGATTCACCTGCTTATTGTTGTCGTCACTATCCGTGATTGTTGACTCCGCAATTACACCCTCCATCTCCTCGTTCAACAGAAACTCGGCGTACTGGTCCACAAGGAAATCGTTCATACCCTCTTCGACCTCCAGATCCGCAAAACTGCTGTAGACGTCCGCCCATTCAGCTGTAGCAATCTCTAAGGCCTCGAACTGCTGTTTATACCTGTTCAATTGTTCGGAGCTAAGAGTTTCCGAACCGGTCTTTGCTTCGATGATAATTGAGAAAACTTGGTCGCCTTTTGGAGTGATAGCACTTATTTGGCCATCGGCCCGGCCATCTTTTTCCTCACTTTCGACCTCCTCAATCTGAGTACGGTAGTTGGAGAGACCGAGGATGTAAGCTTCATCGTAATCTGGGTTGTCGCTCGGGTAGACCTCGATATCGTATACGTATCCCATGATTTCCTCGTCTGTTGCTGTCCAAAACTTGGGGAGAAGGTCTGTAAGTACAGACTCAGTGATAGAGTCATCTGTTCGTTCGAGAACGGTGACTAGATGTTTGACTACGTTTTGTTCGTACTGGGCATCGCTCTCATACCTGGGCTGGAAGAAAATATTCCGAGTACGTGAGTCCATGAAGGTTCCTGTCTCAAGGATGGAACAACGGTTTTTCGATGAGATCCTCTTTATATGAGGAGGGTATTGTCTACCCTTGAGGTCCTACAGTCAGTTCGGTGGTCCCTTGGCGAACATAGGACTCGTCCTTTGGCCCAAATACTTTCTAACCCCTCCAGAATGCAGTAGAAATCGAAGGCAATAAACTCTCAAGTTCCTTTAGCGGTTTTGATTCCCTCTCAGAAGTTATTTGATGACGCTGCCACCGATCTAACGGCAGCAGCGGGCCAATCGGCACTCATAGGTCTCGTCACTCCGTTGTAGAGGAGTATAGAACAGCGAATCAAGCACTTTAGTCTGAGTCACAATCCAGCTGAACCGAATTCCGTACCCGATAGCGTCTATTTTCCCCCAATAGGTGAGGGGCTCGCTGTAATAGCGAGTTCCCGAAACACGGTGAGAACGATGGCAACTAGAGACATCTACGAGAGCGGATTCGACGAAGACATCCGAACGGAATCGAGTGCGAACCAGTGTCCCGAGTGCGACGGTCGGGTCACCACGAACGCGGTCGAAACGGTCTGCGAAGACTGTGGCCTGGTCATCGACGAGCAGCGTATCGATCATGGGCCGGAGCGGCGAGCGTACGACGACGAGGAGCGCAGGCGAACGGGTGCCCCACTCACTGCGGCCCGTCACGATCGCGGCCTGTCGACAGAGATCGGTCGCGGTACCGACGCGAAGGGGAACGAAATCTCTGGACAGAAGCGACGGCGACTCGCGCGGATGCGTCGTGAGCAGACCCGGGGTCGCTGGCGGTCGAAAGCAGAACGGAATCTCGCCCACGGGCTGGGCGAAGTGCGCCGGTTGGCGAGTGCGCTCGAGCTCTCCGATTCGGTCCGCGACCAGGCGTGTCAGCTCTTCCGGAGCGCCCAGAACGAGGATCTGCTTCGTGGCAGATCCATCGAGGCCATCGCCGCAGCCAGCGTCTACGGAGCCTGCCGGTGCAACGGCCTCTCGCGGTTAGTGGACGACGTCAGCGAGATGGCCCGCGTCGCGGAGTCACGGGTCACGAACGCGTACAAAACGCTGAACGAAGAGCTGGGGCTCCCCACTGAGCCCGTCTCCCCCAGCATGTTCGTGCCGCGACTCGCCTCGGACCTCGAGTGTCCGGACGAAATCCGACAGCGGGCCCGAACGCTCGCGGAACAGGCCGAGGAGCGCGGCGTCACGACGGGCGTCCATCCGGCCGGGTTCGCCGCAGCCTGCCTCTACAAGGCCGGTCGCGAAGAGGGCCGATGGCTGACGCAATCCGAGGCCGCGGACGTGGCGAACGCCTCGAAGGCGACTGTCCGGGCACACCGGGATACGTTGGAGGAACAGGTCGCCTGACGCAGTCCACTGTCTCTCCGTCTGTACTGCACATCGTTCTATCCACGCTACGATTTAAACACGAAGACGAGCCATGTTCTCTGTAGACTCCGCTATGAACCGTCGTTACTCCGACTTTGAGGAACTGCGGCCGACTGGCGAGGCGTCCCACATTCCGGACACAAGGCTGGACGACGGGTGTGAGGGTGCCCCCCGGCGGCAACGCGTCGCGACGAGCTCTAGTGGTTACCCTGATGCGGCGGCAGACGACGGCGAGTGCCGGTCCTGTGGGTCGTCAGTCCCAGACGGCCAGACGAAATGCCGGTTCTGTCTCACCAACCATCTCGGGAGTGACGCCACTAGCACGAACGAGACAGCGTCGACGACGTTCCTCGGAATCGTCCACCTAGTCGTCGAGTCGACCACGTTCTACGGCGCCGTGGCGAAGGGCGGCGCCGCGGCGACCCTCCTCTCTGCCAACGAGGCGGAGCCGGCCGTCGACGACTACACGCTCATCTACAGTCTCGACGAGGCGCCTGCGCGCCAGCTGGCTGATCAATGGCCCTCAATCCCTGAGGCGGTACAGGTATCGTCAGGGAAGGGTGAGGGGCTTCTCAGTGTCGCCCGTGACCGGGCTGGGTGGCACGGGCAGGGAGCGTCGGAGCGTCAGGAGCAGGCCCCGACGCGGCTCTACGACCAGCGTGGGGACGGCATCCGCGACGCGTCGCGTCTCGATGCGGTCCTCGACGACGCCGACGACGCGGTATGGCTGGTTCCAGCGATGGCGCTGACCGAATCCACTGGCGAGGCTGCGGCTGATCGTCAGGTGTCGTCGGTACCGACGACTCAGGAACTCGACTGTCAAAACTGTGGACGGGCGACCGACCATCGGTTCAAGACCCACGAGTCGGTCACGGATGAGGCGTGGACGGGGCAACCGATCTGGGAGTGTCGGGTGTGTGGCTCGGCTCGCTACGGACCCAGTCTCGAGTAGCGCAAGGGCTGGACATCGGTTAACCAACAGCTTGCAAGTAGCGCCGACATTTGTTAGTTAATCCAAGAGAACGCGTCGAGTCTTTATTTAAATATTGGAACGGATTAGATTTAGTAAGTAACTCAGACGGTCTGAAGACATCACCCTCTGGACATGGCATCTTACGGATTACTATAATCGTTGAGTCGGGGTATACATAATTCTGGAATCGAAAGTGCTTGTGATTTCAGAGAGGGCCTCCTCTGCTATTGCGGCAATATCGATGTTTCCCGTAGTCACATCATATGTGTCCTCAACGAAGGTCTCAAACTCACGAGCGATTGACTTTGCAGTGTCCAGAAAGGTGAGCGAGTCAATTTCCTCGAACTCTCGAATAAACTCGACGGTCTGCATGACCATCGAGGTAAGATAGGTTGCGAACGCTTCGGGATCGCGCAGAGTTGTTGGAATAACGCCACGGATAGCGTAATGGACCTCACTCAGGAGCAGTTTGTAGAGGCCGTTATGAACACTTCTGAATCGATAGAGAACTCGATTATTTAGATACCGCGTTCCCCTCCATGCCGTTTTGAAGTTCAACGGGGTCCAGAAAAGCAATCCTTCCGCAACGAAAATCGCTAATGATCGATAGAAATTGAAGAACCGTGGCATTTGGATTGCAGAAATCGACCCAGCCTCTTCGTGAGCGGTATCGAGGGCGGTCGCAGAGAGAAGGACGTTGTGACCAGCGAGAGCGAATGAGCCCATGGAGGTAAACGTCGAGGCCATGCCCGCTATCCGCGCGAATTTACTATGGCCGACATCGACTCCAAGATCCTCTTCAATAACTTCAGTAACCTTCCGGAGGCCGTGAAGTTGGTCCGTGTTGATGTTTCCAACAGCTGCGGAAATCTGCTGTCCATCTGTGACGGCTGCCAATTCTGTGTCGCCGAGCTCCTCATGAACGTCTGCGAGTTGATCAGCAAGTTGGACTGCTCGAGACGAGGATGCCGATGCAAGTGCGTGAGACCGGAGGCCGGCACGAATGCGACTTTTCGCATCCGCAAGCCGAGCAGAATCGGCTTTGCTCATATTCAACCCTCATTCAGCGACGGTTTTAAACCCTTCTAGTACTGCTGACAATATAACAATGGACGGGACTCCCGATCAGGAAGCCCTCCAAGAATGGATGGAAGAGCGTAACTTCGACCGGCGAGATATCTTGAAAGCCGTGGCGGTGTTTACCGGATCAGGCTGGCTGTTCAGAAACCAATTCCCCACATCAAATAACACCGATTCACGCCTCTCAGAAGCTGAGAAAAGCGCGGCCACGCTCGCCGACCGACTCAACGTAACTGATCTGCGAGATCCGCTCATGATGTCTGGACTCACGCCGATGGTTGAGAGCACCATCGAGACAATCAGCGAGGTGCTTCACGATGGAACAGTCACACAGGGCGTCTGGATCGCCGAGAAACAACGACGTGTCGCTAGCGTACTAAGCATTATTCCAGGGATCGATCCGCCGCCAACACAGTCACGTCCCGCAAAGCGGTTAGCTCACCTCGAAGCAGTACGTGCGTACTACCAGTCTCTCAACGATGTTCTCCAACACGTAGCTTCAACACAGCGTGTTCTCGAAATGATCGAAATGCCTGCTCTATATGACGGAGAACGCCCAGAACGAGCGCTGTCGAGTTTCGTGGATATTGACGCGATCGAAACCGCAAACGAGGAAGCCAAAAGCGCCGGGGAAAGAACAGCAAGCAAAGAATCCATAGACACACTACTCCCAGAAATCGAGGACGTGGCGACACAGCTCGGTATGCAGGTTCGGATTCAGAACCAACATAGCACAGCGATTCAATCATATCTCGACTCAGCAAACCGCTTTGAATCCGGAGCCCGGCAGCACGAACAGAGGCACCTAGAACAAGCTGAGAGTCAGTTCCGTGCCGCCAAAGAGGCCCTCTCTGACAACATACTAGAGTCAAACCGAGCGTACTCAATCTCGACTCACGGGCCCACACTTCACGACTATGCAACTCACTTCACCAAACGCAGGCAGGGACTTAACCGGCTCATCGCTGCCTGTAAATCTGAAATCGATTCTAGCACGCAGAATACACGATTCAACCAAGGACTATCCCATCTCATCGACGCACGAGGTGTCGTACGTCAATAGAATTCAGTGAAAATGTTCGAGTTTGAGACTCCAGCGAAGACTAGTGGGAGACCGTTCCACCGCAGGAGGCACGTACCCGCTTCCAGATGTTCTTCCCGAACAACTACCAGACGGTTCCACGGTCGATCATCAACGTGATGGGCGCACTCGGTGCCTAGCGGGTATGACACAGTACGAAACTTGTGTATGAAGAATTTTCGAGTAGTGTTATAGCCAGCAGGCATAGGAGCCGGCCCCATCGCCTTAACCAACAAAAGTATGGATCAGCGGTCGCGTTGGTTAACACGAGAGCAGCCAATGTCCTACGGGCCCCCGACCCCATTGTCGAATCTCCCGACAGAGATCGTCAACACGCTCAATGTGTCGACTCCGGAGCGGCTCCGGGACGTTGCTACGTACGCCGAAGAGCTAGCCGAACATAAGGAACGTGAGGCTTGTCTTGAGGACGTCAACGGCATCCTCCCAATATAGATGAACATCGCAGAACACGGTCTTCTCCTGACCGAAGTACAGTCGTTCTTGCTCGAGTGTTTTTCAGTACGATCATCGTCGACGACGCCACACGAGCGGAACGCGTAGGCTTGGGTAGTGTCATCAACAAAGTGCGTCACGGGATCTTCCATTCTTCATCCTAGTGCTCTCAGGAGATTCGACCAAGCGCCCATGCTGCCTGCTCTCGAACCCGTTTATCAGGATCGTCTTTGAGTAGCCGCAACTGGTCATCTGGAACGGGCACATCGGCGTTCCCAATCAAGGTGCATACATTCGCCCGCACGGTCGAATTTGAATCACTGAGAGCAGCGGCCAATTGCTCATGTTCATCACGAACTGCGTCGAGATTAGCTTCGCCGGCACGAAGTAACGCAATTGAGGCGTGAACTCTCGTTTCTTCGTCTTCAGCAGTAAGAGACTCTATCAGCTCCGGAGCAAGTTGGATGACGGATTCGGGATTCGACTGGGAAATATCACCGAGGAGACCAGCAGCGTTTGCACGAACCAACGCATCGTCGCTGGTGAGCAGTTCACCGAGTGAGTCAGTGATATCACTGGCCGCATCGGGGTAGGCGTGTGCAATTTTTCCGAGTGTCGAGAGTGCGTTCGTACGTAGATTTTCGTCGGACACCTCGATACACTCGATCAGGGTCTCGACTGCTGGGAGGAGTTCCTCGGGATATGCTTCGGCGACGTTCGAGAACGCATATAGCAGCCACTGGCGAGTTTCCAAGGTCGCGGAGTCGGCTGTCGACACCATCGCTGGCAGCGCGTCCAGCACCCGTTCAGGAGCTACCTCAGCCATAATTCCGAAGCACTTCGCTATCTCCTCTGCTTGCTCCTTATCGGTAAGGAGATCTAATCGAGCGAGGAGCATAGTCTCCAATTTGTCGGCGACCGCTTCGCGGATATCTTTCCGTTCCCCGAAGACCGTAGCGATGAACATCAGTGCTGGGACGGCCTCAACTTCGTCATTCTGAACAGCTTCGAGAACAGCCTCAACATCTCCGAGCGGGATTTGCTCTGGGTTCTCATCCACGATCGTCACTAATTCCGAAATTGCAGGATCCCAGATCGAGTCGGGTAGCTGTTCGAGGGAAATCGGGTGAAGTTCACGTAGGTCCGGAAGACGAATCGTGATCGGGCTTTCTTCTCCAATTGGTTGAAAACGGAACACCGACGGCCCGTTGAGCGGTTTTGCCGATGGCCGTGTAATCTCATCGTGGTAGCCGGACACCCGCTGTTCTTTGGTATCGTCCTGATACGCGATTTCGAATAGGCACCCCTCATCCAGGATGCTTTCGACTGTGGCCTCGGATTCAAAGCCTCCCGTCGTCGCTTCGTCGGAGAACCACTTCCCGGATTCGTGGAGTGGTTCTGTGATATCTGAAAGTGAACGTAAACCGGGAGAAACGACATCTTCCCACCATCTATGGCGGAATTCGTATTCGAAACCCTTTGCTCTCGCCTGAACACCGTTAATCCCGAGCGGATGACTTTTCTCGGGTTCCATTGCGTCCAAGATTTCGTCACAAGAGGCACCGCCGTGTTCGAGGATGTACCGTCGTACTGCGGCAATAGCGAGCACACAGTCCTGACGCGGTGCTTTCATGGGAAAATCGACGTCCTCCAGAGCAAGCAGATCGGCATTGACTTCAAGCCGGCTACTTCGCAAGTCCCGGCCGAGTTGGTCACTCAGTTCGTTCTGGTCGAATCCATCTTCGTGCTGCGAGAGAGTTATCTGGCCGCTATTTCTATCCCGGAACTCGGTGTTTCCTAATCGAATCCCTCGCGGGATTGCTTCGATAGGGATCTCCTCCCGCCAGGCGGTAATCATCGCTTCTTGTATCGTGATGGATTCCCCGTCGTCAGAAACTAGTTCTTTGTCTGGACTAAGACCGGCTTTTGCCGGGTCGTAGAGGAGCGCGTCAGCCCCGACGACATCATAGACCCTTCGCTCCTTCATGAGGGCATTCCAGCGCCCCTCGATCGATTCCTCGTCTTGCTGGTTCAGCAGCGCGATTAGATCTTGAATTAACTCCGAGATGAAATCTCCCTCGATCAATCCCGCTTCTTCCAGCGCTTTGATATCAGGACTGGCGGCCAGTTTCCGAACACGGTTCGTTATCTGCAGGGCCCGGTCTTGACCCACTCCGTACTCTCGCTGCATCTTCGTCACCATCCTACCTGCCCAATCACTTGCCCCCATAGATAGGACAAGCACCCCGAGAACTATCATAGTGGTGTATATTTCGGCGCCGCTGATGTCTCGAGTTACACGATTCGCGTACGTTCGAGATGCGCAAGTTACTGCTCAAGCTCGTTGATCTTCCCCTGGTAAACCTCGTAGAGACCGTAGAACCAGACCCGATACACATGGCATATCTCATTCTGACGTTGATTCCCTCCGCTCATTCTACTGCCCGCTCAACAGTTAGCACCCCATCAAATGACCCACGTGATCGCTCAGTGATGTTTATCGCCCCAGAAGGGGTGAAGGGGCTGTTCCGTTGTCCCTTCGGAGCCAACGATGGCAACGAGAGAGATCTATACGACGGCGTTCGACGAAGACGTCCAGACGACTACAACTGAGTGTCCTGATTGTGGTGGCAGTATTCGACGGACTAGCCGTGAAACGACCTGTGAGGACTGTGGACTCGTCCTCGAGGAGAACCAACTCGATCGAGGGCCCAGTTGGGGGCGAAGTAACGGGCAGGAATCGAAGAAACGGACTGGCGCACCACTGACGCCGACACGTCACGATCGCGGTCTGTCCACCGAAATCGGCTATCACCGAGATGGGAACGGAAACACGCTTTCGAGTCAGAAGCGACGGCAGCTGAACCGACTGCGTCGCGAACAGTCCCGTGCACAGTGGCAGTCGAAAGCGGAACGGAACCTCGCGTATGGCCTCAGTGAAGTCCGGCGGATCGTCGCTCGTCTCGGTCTGGCGGAGAGTATCCGTGATCAAGCGTGTACGCTCTTCCGACGAGCCCAATCGGAGGGGCTCTGTCACGGCCGATCGCTCGAGGCGGTAGCCGCAGCCAGTGTCTATGCAACATCCCGATGTAACGGGCTCGGGCGATCACGGGCAGAAATCGCTGCCAGTGCTCGCTGTGATCAGGGGAAACTCACCAACGCCTACGACGCGATGAACGTCGACCTCGAGTTACCGACACAGCCAGTATCAGCGATCGATCGGATTCCACAACTAGCGACGGAGCTCGAGGTTCCGGACCGAGTCCGTCGACGGGCAGTTGAGCGCGCACAGCAGGCGAGTGACGCTGGACTCACGATTGGCCGTCGGCCGAGTGGCGTCGCAGCGGGCTGTCTGTATCTCGCCGCTGAGCGAGCGGGATTGTGTCTCTCACAGCGCCAGATCGCCGATACTGCAGGAACATCGCCGAATACACTTCGAAATCGACGGGACGAGCTACTCGAACTCGACGCCTGATCCGATCAGGAAGAACCGGATCATATGGGTAGCGAGGGTCCGCTCGAGTGGTGACTCGTGTAGGTTTTTTCACCCCCTGAGGGGTGCGGGGCGCTCTCAGAAGTGAGCGTCCGTCATCGAAACCAATGACTACGAGCGACTGTTCGCAGGTGTCCTTCGAAGACTCGGACACTAGACGCGATGAGATGCACAGCACGATGGAAGCGTGGGCCGAAGACCTCGTCGAGGAAGTCGACGACGCAGCCTCGAGTGAGCAGTTCCTGGAGTGGCTCGATGTGCAGAGTCGCTTCCATGACTACTCGTACCGAAATACGCTCCTGATCAACCGGCAGTGTCCGCATGCGACTCGCGTTGCCGGCTATCGGACGTGGCAAAACGAATTCGATCGCCATGTGAAAGAAGGCGAAAACGCGATCTGGATCTGGGCACCGATCATCGCGAAGCAGTGTCCCGACTGTGAGAACTCGCCATCATACCACGAGCGAAGCGACTGTGAATACGATGAGACGCCACCCGAAGAGTGGTCGAAAGGGCTTGTCGGCTTTCGGCCAGCTCCGGTGTTCGATATTTCCCAGACAGAGGGAGAGCCACTACCCGAGCTCGAGACCGAAGCGACTGGAGATGCCGATGAACTACTGCCAGCGCTTCTCGAGGCAGCCTCGTCACTCACTGTGGATGTGGAGGTCGTCTCCCAAGACGAATGGTCTCACGGTGATGCCAAGGGCGTCTGTCAGTATCGGTCTCCTGCAGAGCGACCACTACTCGAGATTCGAGACCGTGAGAACAACGCTGATCTCGCTGTGACGCTCGTCCACGAATACGCTCACGCACTCCTACACAGTGACACCGACGACAAGACCGAGCGCTCGAAACGCGAACTCGAGGCAGAGGCAGTCGGCTACATCGTCGGGCGGTACTTCGGGATAGATACGAGCGGGTCGGCGTTCTATCTGGCTGCATGGGAAGGTGACGAGCCGGAGGTGATCTTCGACCGTCTCGAGCGGATCAGTTCGACAGCTGCGGAGATCATCGATGTCGCCGACGAGGTGACCGAGGATGAGTGATCGAAACCTCCTCCTCGGAATCGTCACTGCGCTCGAAGAGCAGGGACTCGGTCGTGACGAGTACCAACTGCACCGAGTGATCGACATCGAAGCACTCGAGCAACTCGTCGACTCAGCAGGCACTGATCTCGAAGTCAGATTCTCGGTTGGTGCCAGCCATTGCACTCCAGCGCGCCGTCATCGACGAGCACTCTGAGGATCGCCAACCCAGTGTTCCCTCGAGAACACATCTTAAATGTAGCAAGTGCGGTCGAAAGACTGAGCATCAGTTCCAGGAATTCGAGACTGTCCCTGATGACGAGTGGTCTGGCCAGCCGATGTGGGAGTGCCAAGTGTGTCAGTCGCCTCGTCACGGACCAAACCCCGAGTAGAATACTCAGCAGAACAACGGCTTAACCAACATAGAATGGGGCTTCCCGAAGCTGTTGGTTAATACAGGTGCAGGGCTTCGGCGGAAGCTAACGTCACGGTCGACTCCTGTGCGAAGACTTAGTCGCACACCACCGATCCAGTATCTCTCGCGGTCAGTTTGTTATCCCGAAAGGGGTGCGAGGGCCAGATAAACGCCCTCAAGTACGAACAATGGCAACGCTCCAAGCAGCGACGACATCGACCGGCGCAGTCGTAACGGATGCACAGGCAGTCCGCCAGCTCTACGAAGCACATTGCTTCGGGACCCTGAATTGGGAGGTGGATGAAGAAGGAGAGCTCATCATCTGGGGATACGACGCCTTCGAGGTCTACGAAGCCCGCGAAGACGGCCTTCCTGACTACGAAGGTGGTCTTGTGACGCACGAGTTCCTCCGAACACTCACGGGCTATCTTGAGCCTAACGAAGAACTCGACATCCAGACAGCCGGGTTCACGAAATGTCGGTTCCAGTCCTCGCAAAGCGGTACATCATCCACGATGGCGAAGTCCTCCACGCGGATCTCCGTTCCCTCGAGCCCATCGACCTGTAGCGTTGTTCTCCCCCCAGGAGGAGTGCGAGGCGACACAGCACAAGCATCGCCTCGTGAAGTGATTGAATCATGGGACACCGCGGCACTTGTTGCATACGAACGTACCGATGGCCAGTACACACTCTATTACTCTCACTGGGGTGCTGCAGACCTGAAACTGAAGTACCGCATCACGGCCGAAACCCGTTCGGTGGCGAGGGCACCGATTCCAAGTGGGCGAAACAGCTACTGGCAGAACTGGCGGATGGCCTCGAGGCAGTCGGTCGGTGAGGCAGTCCAAGAGATCCGCGACCGAACCTCGAGGAACGCCGAGCGGGTATAATACAAAAGGCCAAGGGGACGATTCTGACTGACTGGTAATCGGAGGGGCATTGATAACTCTCGAGGCGAACATATTCATTGTCGCGCTCCCCCGGCGCGACACAGATCCAATCAGCTCCCCACTGAGTCATCGCATCCACCTACCACGCCCGACGGCCACCTCTCCTGGCCCATCCGGGCGGTTTTGAAACCACAGCCAACTCTCAAGCGATAGCTATCCGATCCCAAGTGCGTCGACGGCGCCGGCGGGCCCGACGTCGTGATCGATGAGGCGGTTAGCGGCCAGCTGCCACGCCCGTTCGGCAAGCTCGGAATCTGCGCTCTCGTAGTGGACTAGAACTCGGTCAGTGCGACGGCAACCAGGAGGTCTTCCTGTCGGTCGGTAAGCATCGCCGGCGTTGGCCGCGGCTTCCCGTATAAAATTTAGAGCCGAGAAACGCTAGCAGGAAGTGCCAGCGTTACCGTCCCTACGACGATGTGTCAACCGTGGTGGTTCTGAGATCGGGTGACAATATGGCTATTGACTACCCCCTGAAACGATCTCAGAGCGGCGAGGTATGGATGTCTCGTGTCGAACAGTCGATGGGTGCTGACTGGTCTTCCCCCTCGCCATCTAATCCTTGAAACACAACTGACATCAACCTATTGGCCGTTTGATAGCATTGGGAATGGAGAGTACCAATCTCTGAAAACAATTAGCTGTCTCTAATTCCCAGGCCCATGTGGAGGCATTCGCCTCCCTCACATCCACTTTCCGTTTCGACGCCTTATCGGAAGAATCGGAACCGACCCAGCTACCGCTAAGTGGGGTCGTGAACGTTCTCCACATATGCGAGACCAAGAGCGTAACTGCCGCGTCACCAGATACGAGCTCGGGAAGCGAATGCTCGAACTCCGCGGTGGTGACGTCGAAGCAATGGTCGAGCGGTTAGCGCGGGGGTTCGTTGACGGAGATCTCGTGGCTGTTCGCGATCAGGGCCACGAGGCGCTGGTCTACGATCGAGTTCGAGCATCAATTCTCGAGGGTCGGTTAGACGTCTTCGGCATCTCTCGCGACGGATCAGTGTCGCGGCAGGAGACGGAGATCTGGCGTGGCGATGATCTCGAAGGTTGGCTCGAGGCACATCGTGATGAACTGGAGTGGGTGCATCACGAGTGGCGCTGAGGGTAGAAAATCAGCTCTGGATAGACACGATACCGTGACCGTCGAGGCAATCGGCGACCAGTTGCCACGCCTGTTGACGATCTCTCTCTCTCTCTCTCTCTTTTGCTTGTGAGTGAGGTAATCGCGCCCGAGGACCTTGTGTACGGCGGCAACCAGTTTCGGCACCTCGTCACACGCTGAAACAATGACTTTCGTCTTGTTACAGTCGTAGAAGCCTACTGCTCGGTCTGTTGCGTTGTCCCGATAGGCGTATTCTCCGTCGGTTTGGATTCGTATACTCGTAGACACGAACCCTGAATCCTGATCATTCGTTTATCTCGAGCAGCCCATAGCCCACGAAACGGGGATATCTTGTCACTCAATCAGGCTCATCGTGGACCCGGTCGGGACGATCGTCGCTCAATATACACACGAAGTTTCGCGGCTCGTGTGCATATTTGAGAAACCGGTTTCATCGACGTGCAACCGGTGGGGTCTGTATGCGACTCCCACAGCCAACATACGGGAGTGAGTAATAAAATCTGAAACTAACTACGTTTGATCTGTGATCCGACAGACCCGTTAGAATTAAGCCATTTGCATATCTCCATGGTTACTAACAGATGACCAATCTAAGATTTCTATCTCATCGATACAATGTCGTCTAACAAACTAGTCGCATATTGGATACAGTTAAAAGAAAGAGGATCTGATAAGAAATATTGGAATCTCTCTGAGTTAAGGAGCCAGAAGGTAGGACTTTATTACGGGTCAATCGTGGATGTTTTTGAGGACGTTTGTAGGTGCTACATGGATTATACATACGTGGATGAAAAAAATGAGGAAACTTTCACTGTGGAGTTTTATGAGAGATCTGGCAATCTAATTGAAGGCCAATTTTTAAAAGGGGATTCTGGAGTCATTGCTAACCACTTCGATAAAAGAAAAGGGAGTAGAGAGTATGAAGCGCGGACGACAGACATCTCCGAAGAGATCCCTTTCTACTTTTTATTTTATCTTCCAAACAATAACACTGACCGCGCTCTGCTCATTTTACGGGAGTTTGAAAATAAGGGTGTGAAACGAATAGCCACAGACCGATTTCAAAAAATCCTCCGAGGAGTTACTCGAGCTGGGATCTATGAGGATTCGAGAGCAGTTACTCAAGATTACTGGTCAGCAATTCAAAGAGCCGATCGCATAAAGAAAATTCGATTGAAAGGAAAATCGAAGTTGAGGTCTGTTGATGAGGTTGAGGGCGAGAGTGCAAATGCACAAAATATCAATAGAGAATATGTACTACGCCCTGAAACGACTAGCTTCCTGCCGGAAATCCTTGAACCACTATTTAATAAAGAAATAAAATACGCTGGCATTGAATTGGACGAGTTCGATGATAGGAAAATAACTATAGAGCAAGGCGGCTCTGAATTGACTTTCTCTGCTGTTAACCCTCGAGTGGATATGAGAATGATTCTAAATGATACAGACGTGGATATTATGGGTGGCCATCCAACTCCAGAAACAATTTCTGTAAAAGCTAGAGAGTTTGCGAACTACATCTTGGACGAATACGATGATTTACACATCAGCGAAGCAACGATTCTGGGAGATGATTATGAATATGAATATGGAGAAGTAGATGATAGTAGGGGACAAGATGAGCGAAAGACTACTATTTCTGACTTCCAGTGAGTGACTCCATGAGCTTTAACGAATATTTCGGCCTAGTGAACATAATACCCATAATCAGAAATCACTATTCGAATATTATCAAAGATTCGCCTGTAGCTTGGATGGATCTTCTAATTCTTTTGGGTCTTCCAGCAGCTACGGTACTATTGGTTCCTTATTACACTGCGACTGTGAATTTTGTTATATTAGTCGTCACTGCTCTAACGATACTTTTCGGGTTTACATTCAATGCAGCAATTCTCTTATCGGGCACAAACACTTCAGAACTACCACATGAGGAAAAGAGAGCAATTGAAATCACTAAGAGTAGTTCACTTTACGCACTTCTAATTTCCTTTATCACTTTATTGTATTCATTCACCGTATACTTGGCAATAGACTTCGGCAGTGGCTTCTTTTTCAGTATAGAATCAATGTCTGCGTTTCTATATTATCTGTTAGCTCATTACATTCTCACACTATTAGTCATTTTGAGAAACTTATCTGTGTTAATAGACAAAGACATAGTTAGTTGAGGATTGGATGTCCATATAGGCCAATTCGGTTAAAGTATGTCTGTTTAGAATATATCGAAGGTGACGAATCCGCCTATCTTTGGCATAAAAGTCGTTGCTAACTATCGCTAGGAAACCCATGTTTCATATGGATCAACTGGAGGTCTGCGTGCGGGAGCGGGGGTGGAGCGCTGTAATTTTTGGCTCAGTCCCCTTGGGGACTCCTGCTAAGGTGGCTTCCGTGCGAAGTGAAAAACGACCCCGCAGCTGTCGCGGTGCGACGGTTTGAGCTCGCCGACGATTGGTTAGAACGACTCTTTGCGCGTGGGCGAGAGGATGCCCGGGTAGGGTTCGCGGTCCTGTGGATCGGTACAATCGTGGCCTCGAGGTCAGTCGATAGTTCGTTCCTCAGAGGACTGGGCGCTACTCATCGGAATCGTACTCCTCAAGAACGTCGACTACCTTCTCGCGCTGGACGTGGACACGCTGGTAGACAGTCTCGTCACCATCGGTGTAGAGCCGCTCCTCCTCGAGTGTCTTTTCGTCCCCATCGTCGACGACGGCGAGTGATCTGAACACATGTGCTTGGGTCGTTCCGTCCGCGAAGTGCGTCGCACGGATCGCCCACTGCTCGTCCCAGCGCTCGCGAGCCGCGACCTCGAGGCGCTCGAGGGTTTCTTCACGACTGTCGAGTACGAAATCGTCGATGGTCGTGCTACTCATTGGTGCATACCTCCTCTTCGATCATTTCGTAGACTTCTGGGAAGTGCTCCTCGAGGACATCGACATCATCGCTGAATTTCTTCTTAACCCGGTTCCGGACCAGTGACTGCACCTTGTACCGGTAGTTGTCCTTGACGTCAGCCTCTCCACTGATGATCTCGCGTTCGCGCTCGGTCATGAGCGCGCGACCTTCTTCGGCCATTGGTTGCTGTGTACCGTGTCCTCCAAATTCTGCCGCAGAATACCGCCATCCCGGTGCTCATCCAAGATTGACAAGTACACAAATCCACTTGGTTGGAGACCGCAGAGTAACGCCCGCTCATGCGGCCGCAGCTCCTGCGTATTGTGGAACACCTCAGCAATGTCTTCGCCAATTGGTGTGAGCGAGACCTCGGTGTTGGCGTCTCTGCCGCCGTCGGTCTCAAACACTGGATCGTATCCTTCCACTGACACAATACCGAAGTTGTACTCGCCTTTCTCGGTGTCAGCGTAGCCTAGGTCAACAAGGTGCTGGCGTAGCTCTTCATAGGTCACTGTGCCCTGATCCGATATGAAGTTGAAGGTAGCTTTGATGGCTAATGGGTTGGGGGCCCAGTTGATGACGGGTAGACTTCTTCGGTCTGAACGTTTTTGAGGTATGGAGCATCTCGACCAGCCGCTGTTCCTGCTCGGTCATGGCGTCGATGACCCACCAGCGGCATTCACGGCGACGAGGAGTACCTCTACGTCGTCAAGCTTCCGACACGGAACCCGTTCGAGGAGCCGTCCGAGTGGACGGTCAAGGAGAGTGGTCACTCCGCGTTCCCTCGGTGGGATGGCCCGACCGAGGAAGCCTTCGAGCGGGCTAGCTGGCAGTTCCACGGCTCGCTTGAGCACGCGCTCGAAGAGATGGTCGCTGAGCCGGCGTGAGAACGCGACCGGTCTAAATGATGCCGCCGATGACGAGTAGTCCGACGACGAGCAGCAGTGTCGTGACCACGCTCCCCCGAGGTTGTTCGCGAGCGGCTCGGACGGATTAGTACCACAGCAGAGAAGATCGTCGAGACACTCGAAAATTGAGGAATTAGCCAGCACACCATTGGCTACTCCCCTGTTCGTTTGTTTCTATTCTCAGTGCCTCTTGGTGTTGCCAGCGTATCGGGGGACTGTTTTTGTCATTAGAAAATATAGATAAGATTGTATGCCGGCGCCAACGGGAACTGATGGAATCGGACGAGCTATGGAGGAGGTGTTCGTGCCGCCGGCCGGCGTCTTCATCATCGTCGTGGTCATCGAGGAGTTCGTGGGGCCGGTGGTAGCAGGACTGGTGTACCTGCTCATGCTTACTGTTATCTTCCTGGGGATCTACACGTCGGCAAAAAATTGGAACATCCGCTACACGACGGGGTTCGTCCTGTCCGGTATCGTCCTAATTTGGATGGCACCCAGCATTATCTCGACAGTGATCCATCCCGTATTCGGGTTTTTGGGCACTCTGATCGGGGTCGTATTCCTTGGCGGAATGGCACTCCTATTGATCGAAAAAGCTGGCCTCGATGAGGAGTTCTTCCCGAAATAGCTGCGATGCCGCCGGTCGCTGCAGCACGATTTTAAATGAGATGTGGTCTAAGTATTTCACACGAAACGATGTCATCACTGGGGCAACAAGATGAGAAAATCGCGCGGGAGATTCTGAAAGCGCTCTATGATCAGTTCGAAGACGTGCAGTACCGTGGCCTGACAGGGGATGGATTGTACGAGGCATTGGAGGAGTACGAGCAGGACGACGTGGCTTATGTGGCGGAGCGAATCGATGGAGAATACGTCGATGTACAGGGGGCACTGGGGCAGCGAATCAGCACAATCCAGATTACTGCGGCGGGGATCGAGAAACTGCACGAGGACGGGTGCGAAACCATCATCGACGGCAACACCCGGTACGACATCCTAGAGGAATTGTACCAGCTTGATCGGGGGAACACCGGGGTAGTGTTCGCCGAGCGAGACGAATTCATTGACGAAATTGGAGATGAAACGCTCGTCGACCAGAACATCTGGTACCTGAAGGAGAAGCGACTCATCGAGACGCACGGAGGGGGCGGCGGACTCTTCTACCACGGCGCCAGGATCACAGACCGTGGTGCAGATCGGTTCGAAGCATATCGGAACGATGGTGTCGAAATCCCGCGGACAGGGACGCACCGATCACTTCGGCAGGCCTCGATTGGCCCTAACGAATCGCAACAAGCTGAGCACCTGTTCCGGGATTTCGTGGAACTCGCGCGAGATGAGGTGATTATCATCGATCGGTTCG
The DNA here is from genome assembly GCF_020405205.1 of Natrinema salinisoli. Classification (NCBI taxonomy): domain Archaea; kingdom Methanobacteriati; phylum Methanobacteriota; class Halobacteria; order Halobacteriales; family Natrialbaceae; genus Natrinema; species Natrinema salinisoli. The sequence goes on from NZ_CP084471.1 coordinate 100,698, forward strand.
CCCGCGAAGGCCTCTACGACCTGCTCCAGCACGTGGCGAACGGCGTCGAAATCAAGGTGATGACGACGGATCGCGTGACTGGAGGGGACTACCAGCAACGCGTATCCCAGTTTGCACAGCAGCACTCAGATATCGAGGTGCGGTATCTCTCGGACAGCAACTGGGATTTCCATGACCGCTACATCATACGTGACCGGGAGGATGGTTGGGCATGGGGTCACTCGTTCCACGACGCCGGTGATACGCAGCACACCGCCTCTGAGCTCCGACCGATCAATCGGGAATCCATTGAGTCCCAGTTTACGGCCGCTTGGCAGAACGGGACGGTGGTCGTATGACGGATATGGTAGTCAACATCGATTTACCAACCGACGAGGCCGGGATGCTTCCCCGTCAATGCCCGAGCTGTGACGGTCAGTTCACGATCCATGGAGAGACCTACGAACAAGAACACTATCTGAATCTCCGGTGTCCGTACTGTAACTGGATCGCGGAGTTCGACGAGTTTCTCACAGAGGAACAGGCGGAGTACGGGAATGCTGTTGCAGAAAATGAGGCGAGGCAGATGCTGGAGGACCAGGTCGCAGATATGTTTGAAGACGCATTCAGCGGTACGGGCTCAAGCGATTTCATCGAAGTCGAAACGAATACAGACGACATCGATTTCGGCCACCGGAACACCCCCTCGCCACACCTGGCTATCGAAACAGACCAAGTGACGTGTAATGACTGCGGATTCTCCTTTGCTGTCGAGGAGAGATCAGGGAACATCTCTTGCCCTGTATGCCGGTGATTTAACCTGATTTCGGCATTATTAGCAAAGATACTTTTCGACACCAGTAGGTCGGCGTTCTACCTCGCTGCGTGGGAGTCTGATGATCCCGAGATCGTTCGCGAGCGCCTCGGACGGATTAATCGAACGGCAGAAGAACTCATCGACGTTCTCGAGGACGAATTCTCGTCCTAACTCAGTTAACCAACGTAGTGATGGATTCCTTCCGCTCTGTTGGTTAAGTTTTTCTGCGCCTGCGGAGGGACGGAGGCGCATTTCGACCTCCGTCGAATCATGACTGACCGCTATCTCACGACGGTCCTCGAGGAAGCTGAACACGTTGCTGAGCAGCACGACCAGGTCGCCCAAACGACAGACAACCAGGCCCACGAGTACCTCCGATACGCTGTCCTCCGGGTGCTCGAAGTCGAGGCGGATTGTGACTGGACTACTCCACGGGACGGACTGTGCCGCCATCCCGACGGACCCGGTCGAACGTTGAGAGATACGCGAGCCGGTCGTGAACTTCATCGGTATTCAGTTCTAGTTCCGCGGCCAGTTCGTCGACGATCATCGGCTCATCGAGTGCCTGGAGGACTTCGAGCCCCCGGTAGTACCTATTCGTGAGCTCCTGAACGCGGGCCTCGATCGGCGTGGTCACCCCGTACCGCTCCTCGAGTTCGACTAGGGCTTCGTTCGCGAACGTGGCGAACTGATCGTCACCCAGGCGTTCAATCTGGGCTTCGAGTTCATCCCGGACGACGTCGTAATCGAGGCCGGCCTGCACGAGCATATTCATGTCCTCGATATCATCGTCGCGGCCTGCGATCAGTTTGAACAGGAAGATATCCTCGTTGCTGACCAGCCGGACCGTCAGTCGATCCGTGTTGAGGAACAGATCGCTGCGCTCTTGCATGCCGTCGGTGAGCACGAGCTTGTTCGCGACCTGCTGGTTGAAGATGTCGAGGCGACACCCATCGTCGTTCTCGACGCAGCTCGTCGCACCCAGCGCCCGATAATCTGGATCCAGCGACTGGATCTCCGCATACCCGAGGTCCATCAGGATAGCCCACAGCTGGCCGTACGCGTCGCCATCTGGGACGACTAGGTCGATATCTTTCGTCGCCCCCTTGAGGTCGCGCAGCGACATCGCGCCACCACCGATCAGGTAGACGGTGAGCGGTTCAGATAGCCCATCCCCGATTCGTTGGAATTCGTTCTCTATGTACTCACGTCCGAAAGTTGGTCTCATTGTGATAGGTCTACCTCGTAGTCAGCCGCCAGCTCCTGGAACTCGTCCCACTCCGGGAGCCGGTCGTCGGCGACCTCGCCGTACGTCTTGAGGTAACGGAGCAAGGCGTCGATTTCGTCTTCGAGGTCATACTTCACCGCCTGCTCTCGGAGGTTCTCCTCGTCGACGTCGACGTGGCTGACCAGGAGGAGACAATACGAGCGGTGACGGCTGCCATCGTCGATTAGCAGCGTGTGACAACACAGCTCCGCCGGCGAGACTTCGTCGAGTCCCTCGGAGTAGAAGTAGTAGCGGTGGTCGGTGAGCAGAAACTGGAGGTCGAAGGCTGCGAATCGAACGAGGCCGGTTTCGTGGAACCCCTCCGCGTCGATCTCCGTCTCGGCCTGGGCGAGGAATTCGTCGTAGTCCTCCCAGAGAATCGTGCCCTTCGGGGCGACGGATTCGAGGCGTTGGCGATGCAGATGGTGTGCGAGTTCACATGCGAACTCGTGGAGGCGATCGAAGTCGGCGTTGAAATCATAGCGGCCGTCGTCCGTGCCGACGAGACCACGGTCGCGAAACCGCTTGAGAACGCGGTTGACCGTGTTGCGGTAGTTGTCGCTCCGGTCGGCAATTTCGGAAACTGTCCGCGGCTGGTCGACGTAGTACAGCACCTCGAGCGCCTTGCCGGTCAGCAGCTCGGGGAAATCAATGTGGGAGTGCTGGCGGACGAGATCCTGGTAGCGTTCGACGGCGCGAGCATCCGACGGGACGACTCGTTTTCGGCGGCCGTCGCGTTCCGTGTAGACGAGCCCCTTCTCGACGAGGTCCCTGACGGCACGGGAGAGGTAGCTCTCGCTGTGGTTGAGCTTCGTCGCCAGCTCGGAGATCGTGTCGTCGCGGTCGACCGTGGCGAGGACCTCGAGTTCGATGCGCCGGAGCACTGTGTAACATAGCACGAAACTACTATATAAAGAAGTTTCGAGTAGTGTTACAGCCAACAGGGTTGGAGCCGCTCCCCGTCGTCTTAACCAACAAAATTATAGATTAGCGGGTTATGTTGGTTAACACGAGAGTCGCCGATGTCCTACGAACCCCCGACCCCACCGGCGAACATCCCGACGGAGATCGTCAACACGCTCAACGAGTCGCCTCCGGAGCAACTCCAAGATATTGCTACGTACGCTGAAGCGCTAGCCGAGCACAAGGAACGTGAGGCCCGTCTCGAGGAGTCGGCAGACCAAGAAGAAGTGGAGGAGCGACCGGATGACGTCCCTGCCAAAGCGACGATCACGATCAAGGAGATAAACGACAATCGCTACTACTACTGGCAGTGGCGGGATGGGGAGAAGATTCGCTCCCAGTACAAAGGCCCGGTCAACCCGGACGAGTGAAACTCGAAGAGGGAGGACACCCACCCCACGTTTCCGTCGTAACTGGATGTCGGTGGAGGGGATGAAGCTAATTTCGAGGGGATCACACCCCCCGCGTTTCCGTCGTTTCTCCACGACGGCGTAGGGAGAGGCTACGATTAGTACTATGCAGCCACTAATTATGTTGGCCTAGTAATCTAGAATTGTGCCAATTTCTGCAATACATAGATTAAAGTATCACAGCCGTAAAACGTCCATTAAGTGTATTTTAGTCAAAGAGGGGGCGAAGTAGTTTGCCCCCTCAGATGAAACAATCCTTTCCAGCTGCTTCTAGAGACAGTCAGCCATAGACGGTTAAGCCGCTCTCGTCTTGGTTCTATCGTCGTGAACATCTTCTTCGAGTCCCCTTCCCCACCCGTTCAGTGATTACGACGGAAACGTGGGGTGTGTGGGTTCGGGATTCGAGATCGTGGCCACGCTCTCGTCTGCGGATTTCCTATCTCACGTCGGAAACGCGGCTATATTGTTAGCAATCCAATTCCACCGAATTACGGCATTTTACTGCTGATATCGGACAAGGAACGTCGGAAACGTGGGGTGGTGTGGTCCACTAGATTTATACTCCCCCCGCTCACACCGTGTGATATTCAATGACGCCCGACTCTTCACCCAGTTCTGTCGACGATCCACTCTTTGAATCTGGGCATCGTATCTTCGCGAACAAGGATCTCCTGAAAATCGGCCACGTTCCGGAAGCTGACCGGATCGTCGGTCGCGACGAAGAAATCTCGAAACTCGCAAAACGACTCAATGGCGCTGTCTACGGATACTCCCCGGAGAACGTGATGATCTACGGAAAAACAGGGACGGGTAAATCTCTCGTTTCAAAACACGTCTGTCAACGAGCTCAAAATGCCGCTCAGGATGGCGTCGAGATTGGAACAGCGTATATTGACTGTGCAGAAGACAATACCGAGACCCAAGCAATCTCCTCACTTGCCGCGAAGTTGAACGATGAATCTTCTACTGGAATCACCGTCCCTCATACCGGCCTCAGTACGTCGAAATACTACAAACTCCTCTGGAAGACGCTCGACGCTCAATTCGATTCTGTGATCATCATCCTGGACGAGATCGACTTGATGAACGATGACAGCGTGCTGATGAAGCTATCGCGCGCTGAGGAGGCAGGGAAAATTGACTGTAGCGTCGGTGTCATCGCGATCAGCAACAAGATCCAGTACGTCGACAACGTGAACGAGCGCGTAAAAAGCAGCTTCCAACACAAGGAGCTGTTCTTCAAGCCATACGACGCCGACCAACTCCGGGAGATCATGTTCAATCGTGAGGACGCCTTCCAGGACGGCGTCCTTTCCGGGGACGTGATTCCGCTCTCAGCTGCCTTCGCCGCACAGGAGCACGGCGATGCTCGAAAGGCGATCGATATTCTTCGCCACGCTGGGGAGGTCGCCTATGAGGCCGGGGCAGAGCAAGTGACGGAGGAACACGTCCGCCAGGCGCAGCAACACGCCGAAAAGGACCGGTTCAGAGAACTCGTGAACGGCGCACCCACGCAGGCAAAGGCGGCGTTGCTGGCGCTAACGGAACTGAGCGTCAACAGCACCGATGATGCTTTCCTCACGAGCCAGGTGTACGACCAGTACGAACGGATCTGCAACCATCTCGATATGGATATCCTCTCTGTCCGTCGGTTCCGCGACATCCTGAAAGAGCAAGCCTTTCTCGGGGTTGTCGAAATCGAGAAGATTAACAAGGGGAGTGCGGGCGGCATCCATCTCCAGAACCGACTCATCGAAGATCCCCAGGTTGTCCGCGAAACAATCCTCGAGGACAGCCGGATGCAGGACTGGATCCGCGAGTAGAGCCCCCTACTACTGAGTAGGTACGGACGACGGAAATCTGGGGTGGGGCGTGAGGAAACGACGGAAACGAGGGGGGTCGAAAATTACGTCGGAAACGTGGGGTTGGATCGAAACGACGGAAGTCAGGGGTGGGGACTACTACGACAATTCGTCGGTGGCCCCGAACGAGCTCAAAACGTCGTGTCTCTCGGCTGAGAGCTCTCGACGAATGTCGGATCGGTCCCACCCGAACGGTGAAAGCACGCCCTCGACAGCTCTGACCAGCTGCGTCTCGTAGTACGAGGCGTCGTAGGCCTCGATCTCTTCGTGGGCGAGGGCGACACGGTCTCGCGAAGATTTCTTGTCGTCGACGACCGCGTACTCGATATCCTGTCCCGGGTGAACTGCCAGATCCTGCTTGCGCGCCCGTTTCAAGGCTGCCACGTTCTGGGTATTCTGTGAGTAGCCTTCCAAGGACTTGGAGACACAATTCCGCTCGACGAGTCCTCTGATTTTGAAGTCATCTTCGCCGGCGACCTTCCCGAACTACTTCGTTAGCGCGCCGGCGTCGCTCTTGCGCTGCGGGACGAACGCCACACAGTCGTAGTGAGCCTCGTGTTCGAGCCGAATCTCGACGCACTCGGTGATCGCCGTCGCGAGCGCCTCGAGGAGGTTGTGCTGCTCCATCTTCGAGAGGTACGTGCGGATAGTCCGTTTCGTCCGTGAGTCGTCGACCTTCTCGGTATAGCGGTCGTGAATCTCGCTCGGCCCGAGAGGTCCGTGCTCGAGAGTATTGTGATCATCGGCGGCTCTCGATCCGAAGACATCTCAAGAGCTATTCTTTGATCACAAGGCGATGAACTGCACTGAACCAACGGTCCAGAATCACCAGTACCGTACGAACCACTCCATCGACTAGTTCAGTAAGATACTGAGTTACCGGTCATTGGGATGATCATAGCACAAATAGACGATAGAGGACAGTAAGCCTCGGTCAAATATCTACGAACGGTTGCATCAGCTTCCGATTATCCCGATTGAGTCCGCCGGAGTCTCTCCTTTATTTCGCTCGACGAAACTATCTGGTTATCTTCCTCCGGTTCGAACGCACTAATTCGAACGACACGGATATCGGGGTGGCCATGTTCAGCGAGCGTCGTTTCGAGTTCGTCAACGTCGAAGGTCTGGTCGTGTCCAAGCGTGATGACATCTGGGTCAATCTGGTTTACCGTCTCGAAAATCGATCCTTCAGAACCGAGAACGGCCTCGTCAACGACTTTGAGAGCGTCCACGATCTGCCGGCGTGCTTCCTCGTCCATAAAGAGATTTTTCTTTTCGCTCACCCGAGAGTCTCGACTAATGACGACGTAGAGTTCCTCTCCTAGTTTCCTGCTTTCTTGTAGATAGTGCAAATGACCAGGATGAAGAATGTCGAATGTACCCTGCGCCATTATTCGAGCCATGTTGTAATTACAGTAGCATACTCCATAATTACTTCGGCTACATTAACGAACACCGATATTGCGAAGATATGGCAATACCCCGTACGATTCAGTGTCAATAACAGCAAACAATGTCAGGATTCAAGCACACCGTTTCTCCGACAATCTGCACGGACGGACGGTACATATGTTCGAAAATCACTACGTCAGCACCTGAAACGAAGTTGCGTGGCGTGGCCAATGTGAGTCAGTAGAGTGGCGAGACAATGGTTTTCTCGCCGCCGAGCGACATAGGAGTATGGAGTCAGTCCCATTCGATTTCGAAGACCTCTTTGAGCGGCCATCGTACAGCGTCGTTACGACCCTGTTCCCCAAGGTATTCCTCATCAAACAGTCGTCTGGGTCGAGCACCAGTGAAGAGATAATTTACGGTGACGTCGAGGGCGACGATCCCCGTACAGTAATATTCAGTTCGAGATCAGAACAGCCCCAGGGAAATAATCGAGAGGGAGTGTGTTGGTCGTCTGTCGCGTCTTAGTAGCCGACGGCGAGCTGGGTGTGAATCGCGTCGTTGTTTTCGAGTTCGTCAACGAAGGCGACGGCGAAGTCTTCCATCGAGATGCGGCTTTCGCCGTCTTCATTGGCAACGAGCTGTCCTTCCGCCGTTCGGTACTCGCCCGTTCGCTCCCCCGGTTCGATCTGTGCTGGCGGTGCGATATACGACCACTGGAGGTCATCAACATCGCGGATGACTTCCCAGGCGTCGATGTGTGCCTCCGCGAGCGGCACAAGTTCGTCCGGGAACTCGTCGGTTGTGACGAGCTGTGTGTCCGGCCCGACGTTCAAACCGCCCGCACCGCCCGTCCAGACGAACCGATCAACATCCGTCTGTCGGAGTCCCTCGATAAGTGCTTCCGCCATCTTGGGGATGATTTCGGCGCCTTCATCTCCAGATGGACCAAGCGCCGATGCGACGGCGTCGTGTCCCGCAGCAAGTTCCGCGATCTCATCGGGGTTGGTCGCATCTCCAGCGACCGCCTTGAAGTCCGCGTCGTCGATTTTGTCGATTTCGCCGCTTCGGGAGATGCCAGTCACATCGTGGTCGCGTTCGAGGAGTTCGTTTGCAATTCGGTGGCCGATTCGTCCGCTTGCACCGAGTAGTAGTACGTTCATTGGGTTATGTGGATTTTTGGTAGTCGTCTGGCGATTCGTGACAGGTGCCGCAGCCTCGGTCACACTTTCACACCTGGTATTAGAACGTGACCTTGATAAGCTTCAGCGAACATAGATATGACCAAGTCACATCAATGTCATCGGACTCATCCCTCGAAGAAAAATACGGTAGTTGCCCCGTGCTCAGGACCCTCGAAGAAGTCGGCTCTCGATGGCGAATGTCCGTAATTCACGTCCTCCGAGAGGGAGATCTCCGGTTTAACGAGATTAAGCGAGCGACGGATGCAAATTCACAAACGTTGTCTCGCGTGCTGGACGATCTCGAAGAGAAAGAATACGTCGAACGGCGGGTGGAAGAAGAAAGTCCAGTCGCGGTTCATTACTCGTTGACGCCAAAAGGTGAAGACCTGCTCTCCGCGTTCGACAAAATTTATGAGTGGGGCGAAAAATGGCTGGACAGCCAGAATGATTAAGTACAGCAGGGTGAATTGGAATATCTATCTCATAGTTGATTATCCATATTGAGACGCCTGGAATCAGATTTTCCAAATTAGGATCGGAACGGAATCTTAGCTGAGCCAGTATTTGACCAACATTTGATGAGTATCCCGGGGTCGAAACTGTCCTCGAAAGAGCGGACGCTTGTAGAGCGTGAAATATACGATATAAGTTTCTGATAGCCAATGAGACCGATTACACGAACGCAAACTCAACAGCAACTAATAACAGGATCAGTAGCGAGGTGAAGAGAGTCGAAACCAAGTAGAACGGGATGTAGAAGAGATATCGAAAGGGACGGCCCCATGAGGCTTCTGCGTAGACGTGATCAATGTGTTCGAACAGATATGCCCAGTTTCTCATCGCGATAGCAAAGAACACTGCCGTGCCATTCAGCAAGAACCTCTCAATAAAACTGTTTCCAGGTAACTCTCCAGCGAAATCATACACCTCACCCACTAGCGGCAACATCCCAAGAAGTCGTGTAAGAGCGCTCAAAACCCCTCCTTCAGACACTCCCTCGATAACGTGTTCCTCGAACGTCGACATATACCCCATCCGATTCAACACTTCCTCGAGACCAATAACGAAAATAATCACCGCAGCAAAGAACCCAGCACCGAACACTAGCCATTTCACCGTGTTCCGCTCAGAATCAACGTAAATCTCCTCGACAGATCGATCTGATGCTTCTGCTTTCGGTGTCGGATCTTCGTTCACGTGCGGTGGGGTGTACTGATTCCAATACTTTGGGAGAGTTTTCCGCATCCAGTACAGAATTCGAAGAAAGTACACAGCGATGAGCGCGATCACGAGAACAATGGTGGCGATCACAGAGAGTTCAATGATGATGTTGGTTCGTGACGAAAGGTCGCCAGCTGAAGGGATGATAGAGAATTCGTCAAGAAGTATCCAGATGAACGCGGGAAGGATCGCAAGGAAAAACGCAGCTGAGAACCCGGCGAAACGACGCCATGCTAAGATAGCGTGGGCTCGTAGTCGCTCTCGCGTTGGAAGTGTGGAAAATAGTCTCGAGACGAGGAATCCGATGACGGATCGGATCGCGTGTTTGATGTGGGAACGAACGAAGGACGCACCATCTCGAACTCGTGGTGGAATGGGAATGGATGGCCGCCACATAATGATATGCGGACAAGTACGAATATGGAGTATTTCTTTCTAACTGTTATAGCGAGCGATAATACTGCGATATGAAAGGACTATTTGAGAACCGAACAGTTTAGGATTCGATGGATCAGTAGTGGCGATAATGCCTGTCGATGGGTTCGGTACGTCCGACCTCAATCTTTTCATAAGCCTGCTCATTCTTATCGTGAGTGCGTTCACTCTGTGGTGGGGGCATCTACGGGAGCATCGATCCAGTGTCGAACTGCAATCAGCGGAAGCTCCCTCGAAGAAGGGTGGGTTTGGAGGTGGGAGAGTGGCAGTGGACGATAGAGCATATTGGAAAGGTAAGGATTATCTTCGGCTTTCTAATACGGGCGAGAAAGGCGCGTTCATTCACTCGATTGATCACCAGTTGCTTTCGTTCCGAAAGGAAAACGGGGAAGAGTTCAGTGATCCTCCTGCTGAAATCACTAGGGAGAGACGCAGACTTCAGCAGGAAATCGAACCGGGTCAGAATATTGTGTATGATCCTCAATTGAAACTCAGGCCCGAGGAGAATGTCGGGCCGCTCGTTGAGCATGATGTTGCGATTGTCCACCATACGATGGTTGTTGAGGATAACAAGGGGTCGTATGAAGTGAGTCACACGTCGGAAATGCATCTCAATGGCCCGAGAAATATAGATGAAAAATGGGAAAAGCACCAACAGCAGCGACTCGAGGAATAGCCCCCAATGTGAACACTGGTCGATGCGATCATAGCTGCCTTTTCGGAGTTATTTGTTGTTCAGATGATTGTTTAAAGGCGAGAAGTGGGTTCGTACTTTTTTGGATGTAGCCCCGGGCGGATTCGAATGGGGATACAGTGGCAGTGGTCCAGCGCAACTCGCGCTCGCCCGCCTGCTTGATCACATCGACGATGAGGAGGTGGCACTTGCAGAATGCATGACGTTCAAGACCGAGGTGGTGAGCCAGCTAGAATGTACAAGACCCGACGGCTGCTGGCTGTAGAATCGAGTGGTCTTACACCGAACCAGCGTCTCGAAGCACCGAACCGTCGATTGATTAAGTCTGGTATCACAACGACTCCAGATATGGGGACGCTCCAGGGGTGCGTTGCTTATGAGAACGCGCACCAGAATCGGACGCAGATTCTACGACGACTCAAGTGGAAGGCTAAAGAATTGCGTAAAAATGAAGATCAGGGTCCGTACTTAACCAACAATATGCGGGTTGGTTCACCTATTGTTGGTTAACAGTATGTAGTCTCAGGTTTTTCACGCCCCCCGGAGAAGGCGAGGGCTCCATCGAAGGCCCTCGTCCAGAGGTGACTTCCTGTGAGTCAACAACAGAATGCCGACAACATTTCAATCGACGATATCCCGGTCGATATCGACAACACGCAATCAGAGGACATCGATCCCGCTGACGTCCCCGACGAAATCGGGTCCATCACCCGTGGGCTTGCCGGCGAGCATCCACCGACAAATCCGCTGGTCATTCTCAAAGCAGCTCGCTGGTGGTACATCCATGGGAAGGGCGGAACGGATCCCGCCTTCCGGTGGGCCATCGAATGGGTGCGTCACCTTGCAACCGACACGCCAAGCGACGTTGAGCGATTCAACGAGTTCCTCGAGTACCTCGTCACGGTCGGCTTCGCTGACGAACGCCACGAACTCCGCTGACCGACAGCTCGGTTTTTTGTACGCCCCTGAGGGGTGCGGCGCGGTCTGAACAGACGCAGTCGCCGTGAACTGGATTCGGTGAACACAATGTCCACGACCAGAGATTCGTCGGTCTCTTTCGAGCAGACCGACACGCGATCCGACGAGATGAACAGCACCATCGAACAGTGGATCGACGAGCTCGTCGCCGGCGTCGACGACGCACAGGCTAGCGACGAGTTTCAAGAGTGGCTCGACGTTCAGAGTCGCTTCCACGACTATTCGTATCGAAACACGCTCCTCATCAAGCGGCAGTGTCCCGAGGCAACCCGCGTCGCTGGGTATCGGACCTGGCAGGAAGAGTTCGATCGTCACGTCCAGGAAGGCGAGTCAGCTATCTGGATCTGGGCGCCGATCATTACGAAGCAGTGCCCGGAGTGCGAGAATTCGCCAAGCTATCACGAGGACAGCGACTGTGACTACGACGAGACGCCGCCCGAAAAGTGGTCGAAAGGCCTGGTCGGATTCAAGCCAACCCCGGTGTTCGACATATCTCAAACCGAGGGCGAGTCGCTCCCCGACCTCGACACGGAAGCGACCGGGGACGCTGGCGACCTCGTCGCCCAACTGACTGAGACCGCTGATGAACTCGGCGTTACGGTACGAATCGTTCCAAGAGAAGAGTGGACGCACGGGGGGGCGAAGGGCGTCTGTGAGCAGTTGAGTCTTTTTGACGTGCAGCCGCTTGTTGAGGTTCGTGATCGGGAGAACGATGCTGATCTCGCACGGACGCTGATTCACGAGTACGCGCACGCCCTCCTTCACTTCGACGTCAATGACGACACCGAACTGTCGAAACGTGAAGTCGAGGCCGAAGCCGTCGCGTACGTCGTCGGCCGGTACTTCGGGCTCGACACCAGCGGGTCGGCGTTCTACCTCGCTGCGTGGGAGTCGGACGATCCCGAGGTCGTTCGAAACCGGCTCGAACGGATCAGCCGAACGGCAGAGGAGATCATCGATGCCGTTGACGAGGTGACCGAGGATGAGTGATCGAAATCTCCTCCTCGAGATCGTCACTACGCTCGAAGAGCAGGGACTCAATCGTGACGAGTACCAATTGCAGCGGGTGATCGATATCGAAACACTCGAGCAACTCGTCGACTCAGCAGGTACTGATCTCGAGGTCAAATTCTCGGTTGGTGAGTTTCGTCTCTGCGTGACACAGACCGATGTGCATGTTGTTGAAGCCCCACAGTGAGAGTACCTAGCTGGTTCTCCTGTCGTATTTGCACTCGAGAGGCCGCCGATCTCGACAGTCTCCACTCAAGGTGGTTATGGACGAGCAGACACAGTTGGGAGAGGTGGAAACGGGTCGCTCCCGTTGTATTCATACTGTGGGAACAGTGATTCAGGTAGTACACACGGTCCGATAAGAACATATCGCATCGTCGTATGGCTGTCGAATGGCGTCGCCAGACCTCTGGATACTCTGCTACCGATGCGATTGTGGTCACCGATTCTACATATTTTGGATCGGCTTGAGAAAGACGATTTTGAACCGCGCTCAGGAGTTAGTCTTCTGGCATCGTCACTCGAAGTTCGCCGTCAACCTCGTACAAGTAGCCTCGCTCGATCAACCGGGAGAGTGCATGGGTCGCGTCCTCGGATTCGAGAGCTACGTCATCAGTACTGCAAAGAACGTCGATCGCTTTCTCTCGAGAGACCGACTGTACAGCTCCAGCTTCAGCTGAATTGAAACTATGAGTACAAAGGATATCGTATGCGTCCAAAATCCACTCTGGAAGCGGTGGCCGTGAATCAGAGAGATCCTTCATCTCGACTTTGTACGCTACTCTTTGCTATCGTCTTGGTTAAGGGTATCCCTCAGCGAGGTACAGGTCTGGCGGAGACTGTTTTGATGACTCGGTATCATCTCTGTAACAGTGTTCTATAACAGAATCCTGCTATAGATGGT